>NZ_VKDB01000031.1 GCF_007280555.1 Deinococcus detaillensis
CAGGACCCCCGTGAACCACTTCGGAAGGAGTGTCATGCCCAAGTTTGACAGGGGGAGCAGCTTGCTGCTCCCCCTGTCAATGGCCAAAGTCGAGCTTAGTCCCAACCTCGCTGCTCCCGCGACTCGTTCCGCTCAAGGGGGAGGAGCTAAAAACCTGACTCTGTTAATTTTGGGGTCAACCTTCGCCTTTCAACTCCCCAAGCCAAGCAGATACAAACAGTAGCTGCCAGCACGTAAACGAAGGGCCAGTCGTGAAGAACGCTGGAGAAACGAGCCAGTAGCAAAGCTGCGAAGACACAGTGCCGAGCGCAGCGACTTGGCTCCCCCTTCCCGGCGGGGAGAGGGTTGGGGGGTGAGGTTAGCGCTAGAAGCAAAAAGCTGAAGTCCAACATAAAAAAAGCGGCAGCCAGAAGAATCTCTCCGGCTGCCGCAGACATTACGCTTAACCTAATTCCAAACTACTCAGTCCCCAACTCAGCGCCGCCAACGTGAGCAGCGTCAGCGGCAGGAGGGCCAGCGAAGCGGGCGGCAGCAGCACCCACAAGCCAGCCGTCAGCAGCGCAACAGTGGCGGCGCTGCCCAGCCGCACCTCATTGGTGTGACCGCCCAGCCAGCGCACCAGCAGGGCCGTGACGCCCAACGTCGCCAGCGGCAGCACCAGAGCTGACAAAACTACCGCCCCACTTTGCAGCAGCGGCAAGCGCAGCACAAGTGCTCCAATCAGCACCAACAGGGCAACCACCGCGCCGCCCACAGCACTGCCCGGCAAGACCCGTCCCAACCACGCCGCGCTCTGCGAAATAGGCCAAGTCGCAGAAGCGGTCACGCCCAGCAAGCGGGTAAACGGCTCGGCCCCCACCAGCAAGGCCAGAATCAAAACGGCGACGGGCAGGTGATAAGGCAACGCCACGACCAGACCGAGCATAACCGCCGTCAGCGCCACCACGCCCCAGAGCAGGCCGCCCGGTGCGCTGCGGAGGTTGAGAGTGGTGCGCCACATCAGCGCTCCAGCCGCGCCCCAAGTCGCCGGAGCGGGCCGCAAGTTGCGCCGGGCGGGCCGGGCCTGCTCCATCCGGAGCGGCATCTTGGGGAGCTTGTATTTCTTTCTGAGTCGCCACAGCCACAGCGACTGGGCATGCTGGGCGAGGCGGGCGGGCGGCTCCGAGAGCAGCGGCCAGCCCAGCGCTATGCTCACGGTCAGGACGACTGCCACGCTCAGGCCCAGTGCTTCCCAGCCGAACTGGCCCGGTGCCACGACACTCAGTGCCGGAAGCAGCGCCAGCGCCCACACCGGAGCCGGAGAGCGCAAGTTCTGACGGGCCGTGTAACTCAGCCAGCCCAGCGCGAAGCGGGTCAGCATCACCGCCGGAAACAGCAGCAAGCCCAGCCAGCCTTGCGAGAAGATGCCGAACAGTGCTCCCACCAGCAGCCCCGCGCCCATTCCTGGTAGGGCGGCTCGCAGCAGCGGCCACAGCAGCGCTTGACGGGTCGGCAGCGGCGTGAGCATCAGCGCCGCGTCACGGCGGTCTAAGCCGAAGGGCGGCCAACGGGTCAGCGTGCCTGACAGCAGGGCCAGCACCGACAGCCCCGCGATCAGAATCTCGGGCACATGCGGCGGCGGCGCGGCCTGCCGAATGCTGATGAGCAAGAGCACCGCGAAGGTGCCGCCGTAGAGGGCCAGCACCACCGTACCGGAGCGGCGCATAAAGCCCCACCAATTGAGCCCGCCGCGCCCGAGCGAAATCAGCAGCAGGTAACGCAGGGTGCCGTTCAGCGGCTGCTCCCTTGAAGCTGGGCCACTGACACGACGCGCACTTTGGGCAATTGTGCCAACTCGCCGCCGTGGGTGGTCAGCACGGCGCAGCGGCCCTCGGCAGCGAGGCGGCTCAGGTGGTCGCGCAACACTTGTCGCGAGTCGGTGTCCAGCGTGCCGAACGGTTCGTCGAGCACAGTCAGCGGCCTTTTGAGGCCCAAAGCGATAGCCAGACCGACTTTCTGGCGGGTGCCGCGTGACAGCTCTGCCGGAAACTGATCCAGGCGGTGGCCGAGGTCAAAGGCGTTCAGGGCCGTGTGAAGGTCTTCGAGCGGCGCGGCGTAAGCCAGTGAAGCGAACTGGGCGTGTTCGGCGACGCTCAGGTCGTCGTACAGCTCGGCTTCGTCGGGCACGAAGGCGAAGGCGGCGCGGCCCGCCACACTGCGCGGCGGGTGGCCCTGCACCTGAATTTGGCCCGCGCTGGCCGTCATGCCGCACAGCACCCGCAGCAAAGTGGTTTTGCCCGCGCCGTTGCCACCAGTCAGGTGCAGGATTTCGCCGGCCTTAACCTTCAAATCAACGTCGTGCAGCACGCGGGCCGCGCCGAGGGTTACGGAAATATTTTGAGCCGTCAACATTCGGCAAGTATGGCAGGTAAGCAAGCAAACCAAACGGGACTTCCGGCGAGTCAGCAACTTTGCGGGTGTGTCAACCGTACTGACCGTATGAACCACTTGAGGGCCTTCTTTCTCGTTACGTTTCTCGTTGCGCTGTTGCCGCTCGCTGCCGCCGGTGTCGTCAGGCAGCCGATCAAACCCGTTCGGCCCGCGCCGTTCAAGACCTGCACGCTGGGCGAGCTGCGCCTGATGAGCGACGCCAGCGGCAAAGTCCGGTTTGCCCAGTACGGCCAGCAGTACCCCGACAACACCCTACGGGTGCGCCAGAGTTATGACCGGTTTGGCCGTTTGACTGGCGTCAGCGTGGCGTGGAGCGGCTTCGCGGGCCAGATGGTGGACGCGCGGGCTTCGTATGACATGCGGGGCCAGCTCATTAAAGAAACCGGCTTCCGGGCCAGGGGCTTTACCACGCCGCTCAAAAGTTATGTCAAGCCACTGCCCAAAGGAGCCAAGTGCTAGCGCTGCTGCTCATGCTGGCCGCCGCTTTGCCCGTAGGGGTGGCCGAAGTGAGGTCGGTGGTGGCGCAAGTAGAAACCGCGCACCGTCAGGGCCGCCTGAAAGAGGAACACCGGGTCATGTCTCCCGGCTCCATCTGGCCGGATGACACCACCTGCGACCGCTGGCGCAACGCTTCAGGGACGGTGCGCCGCCTGACCTATGCGGGCGGAACCAGCGACAGCTTCACCACCTTGGCCCAAACCTACGATGCGGCGGGAAAATTGCGTTTTGCCTTCTGGTGCGGCGGCGCGGTCAATCAAGCACAGAAGGAAATCCGGCTGTACTTTGACGCGGCGGGGTGGCAACTTCAGCGCCTGGCGCAGGAAACTGGCCCTGGGTATCCATTCAGCGACCCCGCTGAGCTGTTGATCTTCTCAGTATCAGCGGCAGCCGTAGCGCCCTGCTGAGGGAGTGACCGCTCTGGATTTTTGGCTTGAGGGATTTGCCACGCCGCTGCCCAAAGGAGCCAAATGCCACAGGTGCTCTTTATCCCAGCAGGTCGCCTCTAATTTATGTTTAACTTACGTTTTTGACGCGAGAAGATGAAGCATTCAGAATCCTGTATGTGACTTTTCTCTCAAAGGCTCAGTGACTCCACTTTGTGCTTGGCTGATGCGTTCGCCGCTCGCTTACCAAATTCAAATCCCTTTAACCTTAAACGAATGTGCTGGAGGGAGCGGAGCGGCCACTGCTCTGGTGTTCCGAGGCCGCCTTGACACGTTTTAAGCACGCTCTGTGAGAGCGTTTATTTAGACGCGCTCAATACAGTGCCCTGACAGAAGGCTGTGCGCCTCAGGCTGTCAAGGTGGCTTCATGTTGATGCTTCCGTCCATGCAGGCTGTGGTGCAAACTGCCGAACAGCCGCTTCCCTCCGTTCTGCAACTGAGCTTCTCAGAACCGAGCTTCAATACCCATTTGCGCTTCAGTGAAGGGCGGATTACCGGTGTTCGCAGCGCTCTGCTTCCGAGTTGGAGCAGTTCGCTCCTGCGGCTGGGGGTCAATACACAAGCGGTTGTCGAAGCGCAACTGCGCAGCCGCAAGGTAGATGACGTGCTGGCCTCGCTCATCGAGACCGGGCATTTGGAAGCGCACAGCCTTGCGCAATTGGTTCGCCTGCGGACGCTGGGTTCGCTGCTGCCGCTGGTGTGGCGCTCAGGGCTGATGGAGGTGAGCAGCACGCCAAGCCATACGGTTTTGCCGCTGACCAGTGCCGATACCCTCCAGAGTGTCAGCGCCGCCGAGTACCACGCCTCGGCGCTCAGCCCAAGTGAGCAGGCGCTCACCTTGAATGACCATTTCACGGCCTCACCACTGGCCAGCACCGAGGCTCTAGACAGCGAGGAAGCCCGCACCGTTTACTTGGCTGCCCTGCACGGTTTGAGCTTAGGTGAAACGGCTCAGCGTCACGGGCTGCGCTGGGACGCACTGACCAAGGCCGTCACTCACCTCACGGCGACCGGGGCCTTGCGTCCGGTTCAGGCAGGCAAGCGGGCGCGTGAGGTGGCGGGCCGTTTGAAAGTGGGTGAGGTGGCTCCGGAATTTTGTCTGCCGGACTTCGGCGGCGGTGAGGTGCGCCTCAGCGATTTGCGCGGCAAAAAAATCTGGTTGATCTTCAACCGCCAGAGTACTTGTGCGCTGTGCAACCCGCATCACCTCCAGATCATTGCGCTCAGCGAACGGATGCGCCAGCAGGGGGTGCAGATCGTCTCGGTGTGGGGAAGTACGGTGGCCGATTTGGCGCTCGGTATTGGCAAGCTGCGCCCGCCTTACCCGGTGCTGGCCGACCCGCTCGACGAAACGTATGACCGCTACGGTCTGGGTCACAGCCTGCGCGGATTCCTCGACCTGCGCAACCTGCCCACCGCCCTGAGCGGCCTGAAAATGATGGGCACTTCGGCGCTCAAAGACGACGGAGAACTGACCCGGATGCCTGCCGAGTTCCTGATCGGCGCAGACGGCACCATCGAAGCTGCCCACTACAATTCTTACGGAGCGGACTGGCTGTCGGTGGAGCGGGTTCTCGAATGGGCTGGGAAAAGCTGATTTGGCCAGTATCGGAAGTCCCGATATAATAAGCGTCAAGCACACACTAATCCGATGGACGCCGTTTCAGTGCGGGCGTAGCATAACTGCATGACCTTCACCCTGCCCCGCTTTGGTCGCCGTGCCGCCACCGCTCAACCTGCTCAGTTCTTTGTCCAGCCCACCACTGCGGCCCCTGCCGAGCCCCTGCACGAAGACGTGCTGATGGAAGTCGTTTTGCCGGAAGGTCGCGCCCTGCCCCAAGTGGAAGGCTGGACGCTGCGCCTGTGGCCCCAGGCCCGCCTCGGTGACGCCACTTTGCAGGCCCACGCCGACGACGTTTCGCTGAGCCTCGCCAGCCTCACCGCCGCGCTGAGTGCCCAGGGCGTAATGACGCTGGGCCTCGTTCGCCGCCGCGCCGCTTAATTTAAAACTCAACGACGAAAAAGAGCAGGAGCCTAAAGGCTTGCTGCTCTTTTTTCGTTGTCTCATTGGTTTTCATTTGAGCTGGGAAGTGGGCTGGGCTGTCCTACGCTTGCGGCTCTTCGGCCAACCCTCCGGCCAATTCCGCCGCCGCTTCGACCAGCGCTTCCAAGCTGGCTGAGCTGGCCACCCTGACTTGCTCAAAGCCCAAAGCGCGGGCGGCGTCGGCGGTTTGCGGCCCCATCGCCGCCACCTTGAAGTGTGTTCCGGCCAGTTGTGCCAAATGCCGCGCCGCGCTGCCGGAAGCCAGCGTGACCACGTCGGCGGCCTTGAGGCGTTCAAGTTCGTTTTCGCTCGGTACGGCAGGCACGGTGCGGTAGAGTTCGCCGCGCTGGTACGTCAGGCCACGTGCTTCTAGAGCGTCTTGCAGCTCGGCTTCGGCCAGTTGGCTGGTGAGGTGCAGCACCGTTTGTCCGGCTTTTGCAGGCAACTCCGTTCCCAAGTGCTTCGCTCCGGGTGTGGACGGCATGAAATCCGCCTTCAGTCCGTGCTCCTCGAGGCTGCGGGCGGTGCTCGGCCCGACGGCCCCCAGCTTGACGCCGCACAGCGCTCTGGCGTCTAAACCGAGTTCGTCGAGGTGGGCGAATAGAGCGCTGACGGCTTGGTTGCTGCTGAGGAGCAGCCAGTCCACGCTATTCAGGTCACGCAGCCGCGCCCGAACCTCCTGCGGCGCTGCGCTGGCCTCAAAGCGGATCAGCGGCACTTCCAGCACGTTCGCGCCTTTGGAGCGCAGCAAGTCGGCCAGAGCGCTCGAACCGTCGCGGGTGCGGGTCACGGCCACCTGTTTGCCCAGCAGCGGGTGGCCGAGTTCGGCGGGGCTTTCAAACCACTTGAGCTGGTCTCTGAGCCGCGCCACTTCACCGACCACCGTCACGGCGGGGGCTTCGAGTCCGGCCTTTTCGACTTCTTCAGCAATGCTGCTGAGGGTGCCGCTGACGACGCGCTGCTGCGGCGTGGTGCCCCACTGAATCGTGGCGGCGGGCGTGCCGGGATGGCGGCCCGCTTTGATGAGGTCACTGGCAATCGTGCCGAGATTTCGCACGCCCATCAGCAGCACCAGAGTGTCCACTCCGCTGAGGCGCTCGTAGTGGGCGCTGCCTTCCTGCGTGTTTCCGGTGAGCACCGCAAAGCTGCGGGCGTCGCCCCGGTGCGTTACTGGAATGCCCGCGTAGGCAGGGGCGGCAATCGCGCTGCTGATGCCCGGCACGATTTCAAAGGGGATGCCCACGTCCACGCACGCCTGCGCTTCCTCAGAGCCGCGCCCGAATACAAACACGTCGCCGCCTTTGAGCCGCGCCACCCGCTGCCCGCCGTTCTTCTGCGCTTCGGAGACGATCAGGGCATTGATCTGCTCTTGGCTGATGTACTCCGAGAAGCCCTTTTTGCCCACGTAAATGGTCTGGGCCTGCGGCGCGTGCCGGAGGAGTTCGGGGTTGGCGAGGTAATCGAACAGCACCACATCGGCGGCGGCGAGAGCGGCTTGGCCGCGCAAAGTCAGCAGGCCGGGGTCGCCGGGGCCAGCGCCGATGAGGGAAACAAAAGCACGGGAAGAAGTCATGAACGCAGGGTAACAAGTCGGAGCGGGGATATGTAGGCAGGTCGGCGCGTTAGCATGAGGGCATGACTTATAAAATGATCGATTATCAGGGCCAGGGTTTCGTGGTGATGGGCACACACGATTTTGACCGCTGGCGCGACAACCTCAGCCGCCGTTTTGACGACAGCGCCGAAGCGGGCAATTTGCGCCTGCATGTCCGTGTCAACGGGGAAGACCGCACCTTTACCAGCGTGGACGACTACCTGAGTGAGTTTACCGTGCGCGACATCAACGATGAGGAAACCAAAGTGCTGGCCCGTTTGTTTGCCATCGATAAAGACGTTCACCATGCTTGGTACGGCCAGCATGATATGTTCCGGCCTTTCGCTGGCAAGTAAAGTGCGACTGCTTGGAATCGGCCTGCTGGGTTTGACTCTTTCCCTCAGTAATGGTTGAATTCCTGGTGGTTTAGGACGTGTCGTAAGACATCACTACCGAGCCTCCCTATCTGAGCCGCGAGGACAGTTTGACGTTCTCAGAAAAAGCTGGGCGTCAAACAACGCAGGCCACCGCTTCCGAAGAAGGGTGGCCTGCGTTGTGCTGCTTCCCGCCGTCAGCACCTTGGTCATAAAGAGAAATGGTACGCGGTGCAGTTCTGGAGTGCAAAGTGCTGGGCAAAAAAGTGAGGAGGGCATTACCCCTCTACGCTGCCCCAGCGCGACATGTGCCTGTCTTGACCCACAGGCGGGGTTTGGCGCTCGCCCGGCGCGGCGCAGCGCCTTTACTCTAGCAAATCGTGTTGCCAGTTGGCCTGCTGAATTTCGGTTTCCAGTTTGCGGCGCTCCTGAGCCAAGGTGTCCGTTTGGGCCTGAAGCTCACGGACTGGCAAATGCGACACCCAGCGCAACTCGCTCCGGGTTTGCCGCGCCTGTGCCGAACTGGCCGCCGCAATGGCGCTGCGGTACTGCGTCAGGCGCAGATCAAGGATTTCGCGGTGCGCGAGTGCGTCCGTAAGCGTGCGCCGAGCGTCAAGGCGGGCAGCGCTGTTGCTGTGGTGGATTCGAGGAACGAGGTCGTCCATTCTTGCAAAGATTTGGTCGAGTTCGGCCATCAAGTCAAGAGGGTCTTCACTGGGCGCTTCATTTTCTTGACTCCGAGCATTCAACTGAATACGGTCTTGAAGTTGGTGAATGCGCTTTTGCAAATCAGCGCGTTCAATGAGGGCTTCGGCGATTTTCACAGTTTGAGCCTAGCAGATACGGGTATCAGCCTTACCAATTCTCAAAACTCGCCCGCAAAATCGCTTCCAAATCTGCTTCGCTGGGCGTCTTCGGAGCCACCGCCAAGAGCCGCTGCTGTTTTACGGCTCCGGCCACCAGCTCCGGCAAATCCTGTTCGGTGTAGCCCAACTCGCTTAGCCCGCTGGGCGCACCCACCTCCCGCATCAGCGCAATTAGGGCGTCAGGTAAACTCTCGGCGCTGGGCTGCTCCAGCTTGTGTCCGGTCAGCCACTCGGCCACTTGTAAATGGCGCTCCGGCATCGCTTGGTAAGTAAAGCGGAAGGCGGCGGGCGCGGTGACGATCACCGAAAAGCCGTGCGGAATAAACGGGCTGGGGTAGCCCTCGGCTTGGTACTCGTGCTTTAGGCCCGCAACCGGGTAAGCGCACGAATGCGGAATATGCACGCCCGCCGAGCCGAAGCCCACGCCCGCCATGGTGGCCGCCAACATCATCAGCCCCCGCGCCTCCAAGTCGTCTGCGTCTGCCACTGCCCGCCGCAAATACTGGCCGCCGTACCGCAGCGCCTGGCTGCTCCACACGTCAGCCACCGGATTGCTGCCCTGGTAGGGCGGGCGCTCGTCGGGCATTTTCGGTTGAGGGCGGCTGTCAAACGGGCGGCTGAGATAGCTCTCGGCGGCGTGACACACCACGTCCAGGCCCGCTGACGCGATTACAGCACTCGGAGCGCTGCGGGTCAGTTCGGGGTCGACGATGGCCTGAGAGGGCCGCAAATAACGGTGCGAGATGCCGGTTTTGACCTTCAGCTCCGGCAAATCCAGCACCGCGACGGTGGTCGCTTCCGAGCCGCTGCCTGCCGTCGTCGGAATGGCGAGGTGGGCCAGCAGCGGGCCAGTGGGTTTGCGCCCCGCACCAATTGGAGCATTGACATACTCCAAAATCTCGCCGCCGTGCGTCAGCAGCAAATTGGCGACTTTGGCGGTGTCTATGCTGCTGCCGCCGCCCAGCGACACGAAGCCGTCGGGGTTGAAGGCGCGGGCAAAGGCCACCGCTTCTTCGAGCGACTCCAGATTGGGCTCCACACGGCTGCGGTCAAACACGCTGACCTCAATCCCAGCCGATCTGAGCTGCGCCGCCACGTCATCTACGATGGGCAGCCGCGCCACGTGCGGATCGGTGATGAGGATAACCCGCCGCATCCCCAACCGGGCGGCTTCCCAGCCTGCCTCGCTCGCCGCGCCGCGCCCGAATTTGACCGGAGTGGCTTCCATCGTGAAGACGGTTTCGTGCGTTTGATGTGTCATAGGCCGTCAGTATAGAAGGCGTGTCAAAAGAGAGAGGGTTCCTCCACATTCATTTCTGCCAGTGCTCAGTGAGGCTTAAAGGCTTCCCCACGCGGCTCAGGAGCCAGATCGGGGCGGCCCGAATCCTGAAAGACTTCGTGAATCTCCAAGCTGTTGGGTCCGCTGAAGGCTTCTTTGGGCAGCGAGCCGGAGCGGGCGTGTCCCTGAATGAAGGCGTCTGAGTGCGTCCACGCTTCAAACTCCGCTCGGCTGTTCCAAAGCGTCAGCACGATGTACGGCTCCTGTGGGTTGACGGGCCGCAAAACCTGGTTGCTGACAAAGCCGGGCATCTCGTCGACCAAGCGGGCGCGGTCACGGAAGCGTTCTTCAAACCTCTCGGCGTATTCGGGTTTGACGGCAATGCGGTTCATCACGGTAATCATCGGTGGTTCCTCCGTTGGGGTAAGGATGCAGCAGTGAGCTCGCAGTTTGTCCCGCCGCTATCAGGCTAGCGAATACGGCTTGGTGTAAATGAGACTCGGCAAAAGGAAAGAGGAACGCTTCACTTCCGCTCTGCCCCGCCGGATGGAGGAGAGAGCTGAATCTCGCCGCTGATAGTGGAAAATTGCAGGTCAACGTCTCCACCGAGCGACACCGAAACAAACGGCCCCCAGTTCGGCGGCGCACTCAAGCCAAACAGGTGCGCGAAAGAACGACGCGGAAACGTGGCAGTCATGGCAAACTGCAGTACTGCTCCGCCGTCTCAAGCAGTCGAACAGCGGTGCGCGGCGCTTTGGCTTAGGCTTGTCTGACCGTGAATATCCGTTACACCGTCCGTGAGTTGCCCGACCTCCCCGCTTACCAAACCCTCTGGGCGCTGGCTTGGGGTGGGGCAGGTTCGCCAAATTTGCAGCGCTTGGAGCACAGCCTGACGTGGGTTTGCGCTTACGACGGCCCGCAGCTCATCGGCTTCGTCAACGTGGCTTGGGACGGGGGCGTTCACGCTTTTTTGCTCGACACCACCGTGCATCCTGAGTTCCGGCGTCAGGGCGTGGGCCGCGAGCTGGTGCGCCGTGCTGCCGAAGCTGCTCGTGAGCGCGGGACGCACTGGCTTCACGTGGACTTTGAGCCGCATCTGCTGAGCTTTTACCAGGCGTGCGGCTTCCGGGCCACCGAAGCAGGCTTGATCTGCTTGACTTGAGAGCAAATTGTCTTGAGAGAAGTCTGTGTAAACTGCTAAACTTGTACCGAGTCCAATTTGAGAGAATAAACAAGTATTCAACTGGAGGCAAGACATGAAGATTTTGACTTTGATCCGGCAAGTGCCGGACGCCGAAGCCCGCGTGCGGCTGAGCGGCAATACCATCGACTTAGACGGCACCACCGTAGTGATGGACGGTATGGACGAATACGGCGTGGAAGAAGCGCTGCGTCTGCGCGAAAGCGGCGCGGGCGTGGATGAAATTATCGCGCTGGCGGTCGGCCCCAAGCGCAATGAGGACGCCCTCAGAACCGCGCTGGCGATGGGCGCAGACCGCGCCGTGCATGTGGAAACCGATGAGCGCTTAGACGCCGTGTCGCTGAGCAAGGTGGTGGCTGAGCTGGCTAAAACTGAAAACGCCGAACTGATCTTGGTGGGCGGTCAGGAAGCCGACTGGGACTCACAGGCGCTGGGAGCCGCCACCGCTGAGCGACTCGGCTGGCCGCAACTGACCTGGACGAACGAACTCAAGTTAGAAGGCGACAAGCTCACCGGCAGGCACGATGTAGACGAAGGCAACGAAAGTTTTGAAGCCACGCTGCCCGCCGTCGTGACCACCCAGCAGGGTCTCAACGAGCCGCGTTACCCGACCTTGCCCAACATCATGAAGGCCAAGAAAAAAGAACTTCGCAAAGACGACTTGGCCAGCTACGACGCCGCCAGCAAAGTCAAGTTCATCGGCGCAGAAATCCAGACCCGCGCCCGCATGAACAAAATCATTGACGGCAAAGACCCGCAGGCGGCGGCGGCCCAACTGATTGATCTTTTGCGCAACGAAGCTAAGGTCATCAAGTAGCGCAGGAACCGCTCTCACTTGCTTCCCCTTTTTTCCCCTCCAAAGGAGCACTTCCATGATTTTAATCGTTGCAGAACACGCTGACGGCAAACTTGCCAAAGCCACCCTAGAAATGGTCACGGCGGCGCGTGGCACCGGACGAGAAGGCCCGATCACCATTTTGGTCTTGGGCCAAAACGTGGCCGGAGTGGCCAGCGAAGCGGCCGCCGTCGCCGACCAAGTCTTGGTGGCCGATAGCGCCAGCTTGGCGCAGTACAGCGCCGAAACTTGGGCCGCCGCTGTTGCCCAAATTGCCCAGGAAGGCGAGGCGCACACCGTCATCACGCCGGGCAGCCGTTCGGGCCGCGAGTACGCTCCCCGTGTGGCCGTCAAACTGGACGCGCCGTACTTGGAAGACGTGATTTCGCTCAGCAGCAGCGGTGCAGGCCTCCAGGCCCAGCGCTACACCTACCTCGCCCGCGTCACCGAAACGGTGGAGGCGCAGGGAGCAGTTACCGTGATCAGCGCCAAGCCCGGCAGTTTCGCGCCTGCCGCGCCCGCTGCCGCCGCTGGCGAGCAGTACGACGTCGATCTCGATTTGCCCCAAAGCCGCGTCACCATTACCGGCAAGAGCATGGAGAAGTCCAGCCGCGTGGCCCTCAGCGAAGCCGACGTGATCGTGACCGGCGGACGCGGGGTGGGCAACGCCGAGAATTTCAGTAAGTTTGTAGAACCGCTGGCCGACAACCTCGGTGCAGGCGTGGGCGCGACCCGCGCAGTGGTGGATGCGGGTTGGCGCCCTTACGCCGAACAGGTCGGCCAGACCGGTAAAACCGTGCAGCCCAAAGCGTACATCGCGCTGGGCGTGTCGGGCGCGGTGCAGCATCTCTCGGGCATGGGCAAGAGCAAATTCATTGTGGCTATCAACAAAGACGCCGAGGCGCCGATCTTCAAGGTGGCCGATTACGGCATCGTGGGCGACGTGAACGAGATTGTTCCGGCGCTGATCGAGGCGAGTAAGCGGTAAAGAAGATTCACGCTTTACTCGCCCGCTCAAACAGATGCAAAGCAGGCCGCTCGGTGAAAACTGGGCGGTCTTTGCTTTGGCTTGAAGCCCCGAAAATGGGGGAGGAGCTAGACAAACAAATGAGATTTGTCTTAGAGTAGGGCCAATCAAACTAAAGTTGCCACGCTGGCTTGTGGGTCTTGGCCCCAAGCGGAGACGCGGCGCTAGGAGCGCTCAGATGAAAAAATACCTTGCTCTTCTCGCCGCCGGCCTCTTGCTCGCTTCGTGCAGCCAACAATCCAAAATGCACACTTCTGCGCTCAGTCCCTACGCCGAGCGGCCTGAACTCCAAGACGCTCAAAGTCAGGCGATCTTGCAGCAGTACGGCGACGACGCTGGACTCCTCGCCGCGATGCAAGAAGCCTATAACGAAGTGCCGCGCCAGCTCAGCTTGCCGGCCGCTCCGGCGTTGACTGGGCTTGACCTCGCCTCAGACCGCCTCGCGTACGTCAAGGGAGTGAGCTGGGGCAGCGTGGCGTATTACAACGTCCAGTACGCCAACCGCTTCAGTCCCGCTTATCCGGGCTTGGATTTCAGCCGCGACGGTTGCTCTACGCCCAGTGGCCTCGGCCTCAGCTACACCGAAGATTTCCGGCCAGCTTGCAATGTCCACGATTTCGGCTACCGCAATCTCAAGGTGTTTCAGCGCACCGACGCCAACCGCCGCACCACTGACGAAGCCTTTTACACCAACATGAAAGGCATCTGCAATGCCAAGCCCTGGTACAAAGAGCCGCCTTGCTACGCCGCCGCTTACGCTTACTATCAGGGCGTGCGAATCGGCGGCGGCAGCAGCTTCGAGTAAACCCCTTTGGCAAAGGTGAACGTTGTCCGGCTTGTGCAGCACATCAAGCAGGGCTTAGCCTGAGCCATGACCACTACTGCCGAACTCAACGCAAACTGGGCCGATCAACTCTCAGCGCCTTACCAGCAGGTCTGGCAAAAAATGCAGGCCGAGGGTGTCAGCGCCGAGTGGACAGACGACCATGCTCCGCGCTTTGTGGTCAGCCAATCAAAAAACGTGCTGGCCAGCCATCTCAAAGGCGCTCGTCCGGCAGGTGTGGTGGTGCCCGCCGCCTTATTTGAAGCGGGCCACAAGCTGGAAGCCGAGAATCCTGAGCGCCCGATTTTGCCGGCAGTAGCCTCGATTTAAGCGAACTCGATCACTTCGGGATGCTCCAAGCCCGCTTGCCGCGCTTCCCGGAGAGCCGCGCCTTTGTTGCCCCGCTCGATGGCCGCCATAAAAGTGGGGTTGGCCGCCAGTGTGGTGAGCACCCAAAAGTCTCCCCACGCTTCCAAGTTCCAAGCTTTTTGCATGGCGCGGCTGCAACTCGTCCAGATCGGTTCGCTCATTTCTTCCAAGGGCGCAATGAAATGGGTTTCGCCGTCGGTGCCCAGCGTTTGCCTGACTTCCCGCCCGTATTCGCGGCGCTCGGTTTTGGTCATGCCTTCCCAGGTGCCTTCCTGGCAGTACACCGCCGGAAACGCGCTGAAGGTGTCGCGGCAGCGGGTCGGGCGCACCTCGTAGCGGGTACACGCGCCGTCTGCGCCCAGCAGCGGACAGTAGCCGACGTTGAGGCGGTGGCGGCTGACATAGTCATCCTCGCTCGGCGCGGTGCGGGCGTTGTGAATGACTTTGCGGGCGTGTTTTTCGACTTTACGGGCTTCTTCAGGCGTTAGGACGCTGGCGATCAGGGCCGCTTCGGCAAGGCTCAGGCGAATCGGCATGTTGCAGCAGCCAAAGCAGCCCGCGCCGCAGTAGACCTGCCCGCCCGCCGCCTTGAACTCTTGCAAAAATTGGCCTGCCTCACCTTCATAGCGGGCGTAAGCGGCTCGGACGGTTTGGAGGAGAGCTGGAGAAGTCATAGGAGCAAGATAGTGCGCCTGCCTTGATTATTTTGAGGCGGGCCATACGTCAGCTCGGGAGTAAAGGTGAGTAGCCCAAAACTTGCCTTCTGATGCTGCTTATGCAAAGTACCGAGAGGGCTTTATTTCTTATCAATTAGACTTATTTACTAATTACTTCGGTACGATGACGCTGAGATTTTGAAGCGCCAACAGGGCGTCGCCGTTGGTTTCGAATCGTGTAAGGCTCTGAATCGCCGCTGCCACTCCCTTGGTGAAATTCTGGGCTTTGAGAACATCTTGAAAATCGCTGGGAATACTGAAGCTGCCATCGTCGCGGGCCGTACAAAAGAAGGATATTTCCTTTTGGCCGACAAGGAAGACCACCACTGCCGCTGGATCGTTGGTGGCTCCTGTCCAAGTAAATTGGGTAGTTGCCGTTACTGCTTTCAGGTCAACGGGAGCGGTGATTTTGAAAGCCGATTTGGGTACGAAGAAGGGTACATCGGTGAAGGCTGGAAAGCCGCCCGCTGCGCCGGGAATGCTCAGCGTCAGGTTACTTAGGCCGTTCAGTACTAAAGGCTGAGCACTGTACAGATATTCTGGCCCAATGGCTTGAGTCTTCTCCTCTGTACGCGGCAGACTGGCAAAGGTTACACCGTTCTTTTTGAACGTCAGGGCGGCTCCGGCGTCTAGCGCGGTGCCAGAGGTAGTGAAAAGTAGAGAAGAAACATAAGCTTCCCCGTTCCCAAGCTGGCAGGTATCCAGTAGGCTGGGGTCTAGCGCTTTAGGCAGTGCGGTGGGGTTGATGTTGTGAAACGATCCAATCACCCCTACAGATCCAGCACCGTTACCATTATTCATATACATTACGTTGCCGTATTTGCTGTACAGCTTGTTCGCGGGTGGGTTCTGGCCGCCGGGCGGTGTGGTCGTCTTCTGCCCGCAGGCAGCGAGTGCGAGGGCGGCAAGGGGAAAAGTCAGCAAGGTCAGCTTTTTCATTCCAACTCCTCAACCGCAGGCAGCACGCGGTCAGACAAGATTAACGGCGGGCCGTCAAAAACGTGTCAAACATTCGGCGGCCTCGGTTGCTCTTATGGTGCGCCGCGCGGCTGTCCCATTTCCTCCCCCGTCCCTCCGCTAGACTGTCGGGATGCAGGTTCGGAATTTTTCAATTATCGCCCACGTCGATCACGGCAAAAGCACCCTTGCCGATAGAATCTTGGAACACCTCGGCGCGATGAGTGAGCGCGACAAGCGCGACCAAACGCTCGACACCTTGGAACTCGAGCGCGAGCGCGGTATCACCATCAAGTCCACCCCCGTGCGGCTGACCTACACCCGTCCCAACGGTGAAGTCTTTACCCTCAACCTGATCGACACCCCCGGCCACGTGGATTTCAATTACGAAGTCTCGCGCTCGCTGGCGGCCTGTGAGGGCGTGCTGCTCTTGGTGGACGCTTCGCAGGGCGTGGAAGCCCAGACCATCGTCAACGCTTACCTCGCCATCGATTCGGGCCTGGAGATCATTCCGGTGGTCAACAAAATCGACTTGCCCGCCGCCGATCCTGAAGGCGCGGCGCAGGAACTCGAAGAAGTGGTGGGCATTCCTGCCGAGGACGCCATCTTTGCGTCCGGCAAGACTGGCGTGGGCGTCCCAGAAATTCTGGAAGCCATCGTGGAGCGCATTCCCTCGCCGCCGGGCACGCCCGAAGCGCCGCTCAAGGCCCTGATCTTCGATTCGGTGTTCGACGCGTATCAGGGCGTGATCGTCTTTGTGCGCGTGCTGGACGGTACCATCAGGCCCAAAGACAAAATCACCCTGTTTTCGACCGGCAAGCATTTTGAAGTCGATAAAGTCGGCACCTTCACCCCCGGCTTGGTGGTCGGCGACTCGCTGACGGCGGGCGACGTGGGCTGGGTGGCGGCGGGCGTGCGCGACATTCACGACGCGCAGGTGGGCGACACCTTGATGGAGCGTGAGCGGCCCATCACCGATCCCTTCCCCGGTTTCAAGCCGGCTCAGCCGGTGGTCTTTTCGGGCTTGTATCCCACCGACACTGAGATGTACCGCAAGCTGCGCGAGGCACTGGAAAAACTCAAGCTCAACGATGCTGCTTTTTCCTTCGAGCCGGAAACGAGTGAGGCGCTGGGCTTCGGCTTCCGCTGCGGTTTTCTGGGCCTGCTGCACGCCGAGATTATTCAAGAACGCCTTGAGCGGGAGTACGACCTCGACTTGATCGCCACTGCGCCCGCCGTGATTTACCGCATCACCCTCAACAACGGCGACGTGTTCGAGACGCAGAATCCGGCGCAGTTTCCGACCCGCGATCGGGTGGAGCTGATTGAGGAGCCGTACATCAAGCTCTCGGTGATGCTGCCCGAAGAACACGTCGGCCCGGTGATGCAGCTTCTGCAAGAGCGGCGCGGCAGCATGGTGACCATGAATTACCTCGGCAAGCGCGTCGAGCTGATCTACGAAGTGCCGTTCGCCGAAATTCTGTATGACTTCCACGACCGCCTCAAGAGCATCTCGCGCGGCTACGCCAGTATGGATTATTCGATCACCGGCTACCGCGAGGGCGAACTGGTCAAAGTGGACATCTACGTCAACAACGAGATCGTGGACGCGCTGGCCGTGATCGTCCACGAAGACCGGGCCTACCCGCTGGGCCGCAAAATCGTAGACAAGATGGCCGAAGTCATTCCGCGCCAGATGTGGCCGGTGCCGATTCAGGCCATGATCGGCGGCAAAATTATTGCCCGCGCCACCGTCAAGGCGTTTCGCAAAGACGTGCTGGCCAAGTGTTACGGCGGCGACATTAGCCGCAAGAAGAAACTGCTGAACAAGCAGAAAAAGGGCAAGGCCCGCATGAAGCAGATCGGCACGGTGGAAGTGCCGCAAGAAGCGTTCCTGGCGGTGCTGAGCAGCGACGAATGAGCAAGACTGCACGGTAACAATGGGTTCGGAAAAAGGCACAGCGGTCAAGTTGCGCCTTTTTCCTCGTCTGAATCGGGCCTCTTAGGGTTGTGATTTCCGATGAACCGTGACTTGGTTTGCCAAGACGTGTGAAGAATTGAACGCCAATGTTCTGACAAAAGGCGGTTTTGGCGTTCGGGACGGCCCATTTCGTCACCCTTTTCCCGGTAACCCCCTAAGACAGAGGCCTTCGGGGGGCTTGACACCCCAACTGACCGGAGGGTAAATGTGGGGTTTTTGTCATAAGGGGCTTCTTAAACTGCCCCCAGATGACCGCTTCACCGTTATTCCCTCTGACCTTCGAGCGCTGGAACAGCTTGCGGGTACAGTTCACGGCGGTCATCTTCGCGCTGACGTTTTTGCCCAATCTCAGCTTGATCTTGGTCAGCAACGGACCGTGGAATTCCGTCCTGAGCGTGTGGACATTGGGAGTAGGCGTGCTGTGTGCCTTGATCGGGTATTTCCTGTCGGGGGCCATGCTTAAGCCGCTGACCCGTTTGCGGGCGGAGGTGGAAGCCGACGAAGTGGAGCGCCAGGGGCGGCAGGACGATCCACAGGAAGTCAAAGCGCTGCGGACGGCCTTCACGGGCCTACTTGAGCGCCTCGGCACCGAGCAGGCGCGGCGCGGCGCGTTCATGGCCACCCTCGTTCACGATCTCAAGACGCCGCTGATCGCCACCGGCCATCTCGTGCGGCTGCTGATGAACGGCGTACTCAGTGAACCCGAGCGCCAAGACGCAGGCGAGCAACTTCTGAGTGAAAATGCCCGCCTGCTGGCGCTGGTGCAGCAGATGGCCGACGCCCACCGCTTTGAGCGCGAAGCGGTGCAGCTTCACTGCCGCCCGACCGATCTGGGGGCCTTGCTGGAAGCGCTGGCGGCCCGCTTGTCGGCCAGAGCGGCGCAGCGCTCCCTGAGCATCAGCGTCAGCGGGCAGGCGCGGGCCGAGGTGGACGCAGCGGTACTGGAACGCGCCCTGGGCAACCTCGCCGACAATGCGCTGCGCTACGCCTCTTCACAGGTGCGCTTGGAAGCCCGCCAGGTCGGCGGCGGCGCTGAGCTGAGTGTGATCGACGACGGCCCCGGCCTCAGCGCTTCCTTAGAGAGCCTCGCACAGCCATTCAACGCTCAGCCGACCACCATTGCCGGGCAGCAGTACACCGCCGGAACCGCCGGACTCGGCCTCTTTATTGCCAAACGTATCGCCGAGGCGCACGGCGGCGAGCTGATTTACCAGCGCCGCTCTTTTTCTCCTGACCCTTCTGCTGACTTCTCTTCGGCTGTTTTTTCGGCTACTCCTTCGCCCTCTTCTTCGCACGGCCTCAGCGCCCTGACGATTGTTCTCCCGGAGGCACTCCATGAAAATCGTGATCGCTGATGACCACCCGCTCTTTCGTATCGGCCTCAAGTACGCTCTGCGCGATCAGGGCTTTGAAGTGCTGGCCGAAGCCAGTGACGGCTTGGAAGCGCTGGAAGTCATTCGTCAGTTTCAGCCGGACGCCGCTCTCTTGGATGTCAAAATGCCCGGACTGACCGGCATTGAAGTCTGCGAGAAGTTGCGGGCCACCAATCCCAACGTGGTCAGCGTGCTGATTACCACGTTCGCCGAACCGGCCATCGTGCAGGCGGCCCGCTCGGCTGGAGCGCGTGGCTACCTCTCTAAAGAGACTGCTCCCGAAGAGCTGGCCCGCCAACTGCGCGAGATCGTGGCCCATCCTGAGATTGACCGCCTGCCCAAAGTGGAAGTGCCGCGCCTGACTCCCCGCGAAGGCGACGTGCTGCCGCTGCTGGCCAAAGGCTACAGCAACAAAGAAATTGCCCGCGCTCTGGGCGTCAGCCCCGACACCATCAAAGACCACCTCGCCCGCTTGTTCGTCAAACTGGCGGCCCGTGACCGCACCGATTGCGTGGGCAAAGCGCGGGCGCTGGGCCTGGTCGGCTGAGGAGTCGGCTTGGGTTTTACCAAGAGAGTCGAGGCGGAGCCGAACACACAACCACCGCACTTCCACTTTCGTGGCCGCTTTCATCCATCATTTGTCGCCCCAATACAGGGAAACAGCTTGCAACGGCTGTTTCCCTGCTTTCTGATTTTGGTGTCCGTTCACCACTGCCGCCCTTCAAACCGTGACAATACTCAGCATGATCAAGGCCGCCGCTCTCCTGAGTTTTCTAGCGCTCTCGCCCGTTACACTGGCTCTCAAGATGCAAAACGCCGTGTCCACCACCACCGTCTTAGAGCAGCCCGCCGATTTCAGTGCTGGCAAGATGCAGGGCCTCATACTCTCGGAAGGCCGCGTGAAGTTGGCCCCAAATACCCAAGTCGGCACGCTGTCCGGCACCGTTTCTGGCCTCAGCGCTTACGACGAACTGATTCCCTCGTGGAACGCCCTGACGCCCCCCGGAAGTAGCCTGACATTGGAAGTCAAACCCGCTGGAGCCAGCCGCTTTTATTCGTTTGGAACGTGGCAAAGTGCGGCGGGCCGCAGCAGCTTGGACGGGCAAAAAGACAGTTTTGGGCAAGTGCTGACCGACACGCTGAGATTATCCAAAAAAGTCAGCGGTTTTGACTACCGCTTGACCCTGATGGCCAGCGGCGCGGGCCCCAGTCTGAGTTTGCTGGCCTTCAACACTTCAGACCGTTCCCGGCGCATGGCGGCGGCGGGCGCGGCAGGCGACAAAACGCGCTGGAATAAAGTCCTGAATGTGCCCCTGAGATCACAGATGCTCTACAAGGACGGCGGCGAAGTCTGGTGCAGCCCGACGAGTATCAGCATGATCCTGGCTTACAACGGCGTAAGTTTCAGCGTGCCAGATGCTGCCGCCGCCACCTACGACACGGCCTACGACGGCACTGGCAATTGGCCGTTTAACACCGCCTTCGCCGCCGAACAGGGCTTGCGGGCGCTGGTGACGCGCCTTCCCAACTTGCGCGAAGCCGAGCGCTATATCGCCGCTGGCTTCCCGCTGGGCGTCAGTCTGGGCTGGAAGGCGGGCGAGCTGCCGGGCGCGGCCATCCCTTCGAGCAGCGGGCATTTGATGGTCTTGGTGGGCTTTGACGCGCAGGGCAACCCAGTGCTGAACGACCCCGCCGCGCCGACCAACGCGGGCGTGCGCCGCAGCTATCCCCGCGCCGCCTTCGAGCGCTTGTGGCTTTCTCACTCTGGCGGGCTGGTGTACCTCATCAGCAAACCTGACCAAGCCCTGCCCCCAACCGTGCCGTCTCAGTAAGGTGCGCTTCCCCGCCACTTGCCCCCATTGCCGCCGCGAGATGCAGGCCGAATACACCGATTCGGGCATTCACGATCTAAGCTGTCCGCACTGCGGCAAACCTTTTACGCTCTATCTCCGCAAGCACAAGTTCGAGATGCTGTTTGACCTCGGCACGCGGGCCCTGATGGACGGCTACGCCCGTGAAGCGGTGGCGAGTTTTGCGGGCAGCTTGGAGCGCTTTTTCGAGTTCTACACCCGCGCCGCCACCTTGGAGCGGGCCTCGGGTCAGGGCCAGGACTTTGCCGAGGCCGCCGCCCGCTTGGAGCAAGCCTGGAAACTCGTCTCGGCCCAGAGCGAGCGCCAGATGGGGGCTTTTGCACTGGCGTATTTGTGGCGTGAAGGCGCGGCTCCCGACTTCCTGAGTCCCCAAGCCCTCGGCTCGGATTTCCGCAACAAGGTGATTCACAGAGGCTACTTGCCGCCGAGAAGCGAAGTGGACGCTTACGCCGCCCGCGTGTTTGCCCTGATCGACCGTTTGCTGACCCAGTTGGGTGGGGCCGCCGCCCACGCTCAGCTTGAGCAGGAGCGCACTTACGCCGCACACTTGGCCGCGCAGCCCAGTGAAGTCACCGCGGTGTTCGAGGAGCATCCCGGCATGTTCCGGGTGCGGCGTTTCGGCGGACAAGTCGGCCCCAAAACCGAGCAAGCCAAGAACTTGCCGAGCGGCCCGGCCAACGACGCGGCGGCGTTTCAAGCGGCGCTGAGTGAAAGGGGAGAGCTGCTAGGGAAGGTCTTCGGGAAAGGGTAGGAATGCAGTTCAGCTTTTCAAAAACTCCTCCACCAGCTCCAGGAGCTGCTCCGGTTCCTCTAGGTTGGGCAGGTGGCCTGAGTGATCCAGCACTTTCAGCCGTGCCTTCGGAATCAGCTTGGAGATGAGCTGCCCTTCTGCCAGTGGGTTGAGAATGTCGTGCCTGCCGCTGATGACCAGTGTCTCGGCGGTAATGTTCGGCAGCATGGGTCTGAAATCAAATCCGGCGAGGGCTAAGCTGGCGGACTCGGCCTGCGCGGAGTTGAGCGTGAGACCCTGCTCGGCTTGCTGCTGACTCCACGTCGCCTGCGCCGCTCGGACGCTCTGCGGCGTGGACGGCGCGAAGATGCGCGACAGCACCAGCGCCTGAATCTCCTCCTGACTCAGTCCCTTGACTTCAGCTTGGTGCTGGGCAATGAACCGTGCCACCGACGACGTTTTGCCGTTGGATTTGGGCACGACCAGCACCAGTTTGCGGACGCGATCCGGCTGCTGCGAGGCCACGCCCTGCGCGATGTAGCTGCCCATCGACGTGCCCATCAAATCCACGGTTCGCAAATTGAGCGCGTCCATCACGCCCAGCACATCGTTAATGTGGTCTTGGAGGGTGTAGTGGGCCGGTTTGTCTGAGCTTCCATGTCCCCGACTGTCTAAGGCGATAACTTCAAACGACTCACTCAGCCGCTGTATTTCCGGTTGCAGCGCCGTGAGGTTGCTCATCAGGCCGTGCAGCATCAGGAGGGGCCGACCTTTGCCGGTGCGCTGAACATTCAAGTGGACATCACCAATCTGCATCAGCCAGTTTAGGTCGCAGAGCCGTAGACTTTTTGCATGACCACTTTTTCGGCCGCTGCCCTCTCCCGCCAAGTGCTGCTGACCTGCCCGCTCGACTGCCCCGATGCTTGCCGCCTCAAAGTGACGATTGAGCGCGGCCCGGACGGCATAGAGAAAGCCACCAAAGTCACTGGCGACCCCGACCATCCGATCACGCGGGGCTTTGCCTGTGCCAAAACGGTGCATTATCCAGCCCGCCAGAACCATCCTGAGCGCCCCCTTTACCCCATGAAACGGGTCGGCGGCGAGTTGGTGCGAATCAGTTGGGAGCAGGCCCTAGATGAAATCGCCGCTCACCTCAAGGAAGTCTTGGCGCGGCGCGGCCCCGACGCCGTTTTGCGCTACCACTACGCCGGAACGATGGGCCTGATGGAAGGCCACCACGTTCATTCGTTCTTCCGCGCCCTTGGAGCGCCGGAATTAGACGAAACCATTTGCTCCAGCGCCGGAACTGAGGCCTGGAGGCTGGGTTACGGCACCCGCTACGCCGTGCCGCTGGAGGACGTGCCGTACGCCAAAACCATTGTGCTGTGGGGTATCAACAGCTTATCCACCCACAGCCACCTGACGCCCTTCATGACCCAGGCCCGCAAAAACGGCGCGAAAATCATTCACATCGACCCCTACCTCAACAAAACGGGCCGCTACGCCGATGTCCATTTGAAAGTGCGCCCCGGCAGCGATACGGCCTTGGCTCTGGGGGTGGCCTGCGAAATCATCGAGCAGGGTTGGACGGACGAAAACTATCTCCGGGACGCCGCACAGGGCCTTGAAGAATTCCGCGCCGAAGCCGAGCAGTGGACGCTGGAGCGCACCGCCGAAACCACTGGCCTGAGCGCGAGCCAGATCGCTGATTTGGCCCGCGCCATCGGTCAAAGCGGCCCGACTTATATCCGCGTCGGCTACGGCATGACCCGCCACGAGGGAGGCGGCACGGCTCTGCGGGCCGTCACGCTGCTGCCCGCGCTCACTGGCGACTGGCGGCGCAGGGGAGGCGGCTGCGCCCTCAGCGCGTCGGGGGCCTTTCACCTCAACCGCTCACAGCTGGGCGCGGCGCACCTGATCAAGCCTGAGGTGAGGCACGTCAATATGAACGAGCTGGCGGACGCCCTGGAGCCTGCTGGCGGAGTCGAGGCCGCCTTCATTTACAACTGCAACCCGGCGGTGGTCGCTCCCGATTCTGGGCGGGTGATCGCCGGGTTGCAGCGCCCCGACCTCAAAGTGATCGTGCTGGAGCAGGCCATGACCGAGACGGTGCAGCTCGCCGATTATGTCTTGCCCGCCACCACCTTCATGGAACACCCCGACATCTACACCAGCTACGGCCACACCTGGCTCGGCTACAACCCCGCCGAACTCGCAGCGCCTGGCGAAGCGCGGCCCAACTCGTGGGTCTTTCAGGAGCTGGGCAAGCGGTTGGGTCTCACCGAGCCGGCTCTCTTCTGGACAGTGGACGACCTGCTGGACGAGGTGCTGAACACCGATCACCCCTTCTTGGAGGGCGTCACGCCTGAAGCGCTCAAAACCGCCGGAACGTTGCCGCTGAATATCCTTAAAGACTGGCTTCCCTACGCACACGGCGCACCCACCCCCAGCGGCAAGGTGATGTTCACGCCGGTTCCCAGTTACCGCTCCAGCACCGCCCCACTCAGCGCCGAATACCCACTGCGCCTGCTGACCCCACCCGCCCACCACTTCCTCAACAGCACCTACGGAATGCTCGGCAACCTGACCAAAGCCGAGGGCACCGAGCCGCACATCTTCGTTCACCCAACCGACGCGGGTCAGCTCACTCACGGCGGCTTGGCCCGCATCATCAGCGAAACGGGAGAAACGGTGCGCCGGGTGCGCGTCACCGACGAAACGCAAGCAGGCGTCGCCGTCGTGGAAGGCAGTTGGTGGGGCCTCAGCGCTCCCGACGGCCAAAGCATCAACGCCGTGACCGCCCAAACGCTGACCGATCTGGGCGGAGGAAGCACCTTTCACGGCACTCGGGTGCGCTTGGAAGCCGTGAGCGATAAGTCAGCCGCTCAAGCACTGTGAGTTCACGCCGCCGCTCAGAGCGTTCTGATCAGCGTTCCTTGCGTGTCAATCGGCAAATCCAGAATTCGCCCCTCTAATCCGTTGCGCTTCATCACGCTGCTCAAGAAGGCGTGGAGCGGGTGGGTTTCGTGGCGCGTGTCGTGAAAGCACAGCACCGTCGGCCCCGCGCCGGACAGGGCCGCGCCGAGTGCGCCGTGCTTGTGTGCCTCTTCTAAAATGTCGCTGAGGCCCGGCACCAGGGGCGCTCGCCAAATCTGGTGGATGTAATCCTGCATGGCGTGTTGCAGCAAATCCAGCCTCCCGGTCGCCAGCGCCGCTGCTAACAGCGCCGAGTGCGAGAGGGCGTGTACCGCGTCGGCCCTCGAATACTCGTTGGGCAGCACGGCGCGGGCCTTGGCGGTGCTAAGTTCAAAGTCAGGAATCAGCACCGTCACGCCGAGGTGGGCGGGCGGGTCGAGCCGGATGTGGTGGGTGCCGAGCTTGTCCAGCGTGGCCACCACGATCCCGCCGTAGAGCGCCGGAGCCACGTTGTCGGCGTGGCCTTCCTCGCGGGCCGCCACGTCCAGCAGAGCGCCGTCATCTAGGGGCCTTCCCAGCAATTCGTTGGCCGCCACGATCCCCGCCACCAGGGCCGCCGCGCTGGAGCCCAAGCCGCGTGCCAACGGCACTTCGGTTTCAATTTCTACCCGCGCCGGCGGCAGCGTCATCCCTGCCCGCTTGGCCGTCAGCAGCATGGCCCTGTACACATAGTTGCTCTCGTCGGCGGGCGTACCTTCCAAATCGGGGCCGAGCGGCACGATTTCGGTGCGGGCCTGCGGCGTCACGCGCAAGGTGGTATACAGCGGCACGCTCAGTCCCAAGCTGTCAAAGCCGGGGCCGAGATTGGCGCTGCTGGCCGGAGAGCGCACTTCAAAGGCGGCGGGAAACACAGCAGGCAATAAACCGGGCATTAGCGCAGCGCCGAAAGCACCGAGTCCAAGTCGGCCCTGGCCTGCACCGGCTCCACATTCACGGCTTGCAGGGCGATGTTGGGGTCTTTGAGGCCGTTGCCGGTCAGCACCGCCACCACTTGCGCTCCGGCTGGGAGTTTGCCCGCCGCGTGCAGTTTCATGAGACCAGCAATCGGCGCGGCGCTGGCCGGTTCACAAAACACGCCGTCCCGCGCGATTTTGCGGTAAGCCTCCAAAATCTCATCGTCCGTCACCATGTCGAACAGGCCCGCACTTTCGTTGACGGCTTGCCGGGCAAGGATGGCGCTGGCGGGCGCACCGATGCGGATGGCGGTGGCCAGCGTTTCGGGTTCGTCTACCCGTGCCAGGCCGCGTGCCAGCGGAGCGGCCCCCGCCGCCTGAATGCCCCACATCCTCGGCAGCGTGTCTATCTTGCCGTGTGAGCGGTACTCCCGGAAGCCCTTCCAGTAAGCGCTGATGTTGCCCGCGTTGCCGACTGGCAAGCACAAGATATCCGGCGCTTTGCCGAGGGTGTCCACCACTTCAAAGGCGGCCGTCTTCTGGCCTTCTAAGCGGTAAGGGTTGACGCTGTTGACCAGCGCTATGCCCTCGCTCACCGCAATCTCGCGCACCAAATCCAGCGCTTTGTCGAAGTTGCCGTCGATGGCGATGATCTTCGCGCCGTACATCACCGCCTGCGCCAGCTTACCCAGCGAAATGCGCCCGTCAGGAATCAGCACGTAGCACTTCATGTCCATGCGGGCGGCGTAGGCGGCGGCGGCGGCGGAGGTGTTGCCAGTGGAAGCGCAAATCACACTGGTCGCGCCGTCTTCGGCCGCTTTGGCGACGGCCATCACCATGCCCCGGTCTTTGAAAGAGCCGGTCGGATTGAGGCCCTCAAATTTGAAGTGCAGCTCAATGCCCAGCTCGCGGCTGAGCTTGGGGGAGTGGATCAGCGGTGTACCGCCTTCGTGCAAGCTCAGGGCGGGGGTTTTGTCAGTTACAGGTAAAAAACTGCGGTAAGCATCAATAATTCCGGGCATGGTTCCTCCGTCTTTGCACGTTCTTTTCTGTCCAACTTTGAACTTTGGGCCAAAGCCTGTACTCAGCGGCAGCACTTCTTATGCTACACGGGCGCTGTGCTTCAGGGCAGTCCAAGTCTAGGTCAAGACAAGCCGATTTAAGGACGCCGATTCGCGCCAGCACCTCAGTGACCTCAAGGTTTCGTCAGCTTGGAGCGGCTTTTTGCTCACCGCTTTCATCCAGCTTGACGCAGCACTTAACCGACCTTCAAGCAGCCTTCAAAAGGTACGCCCGATTACACTGCCTCATTTGTCCCAGCCTCATCCTCAGTTCACAACGAATCTCGGCAAGTTTGCAAACAGCAAGCCGAAACAGTTCACTCGTTGGCAACAACGTTTAAGGAGGCGGGAATATGATCGGATGGATTGTGACTATTATAGTCGGTGCGATATGCGGATGGTTGGCAAGCATGATTATGAACACCAATGCTCAGCAGGGCGCAGTGGCTAATATTTTGATCGGCATCGTCGGTGCGTTGTTGGCTCAGTGGATCTTTGCCGGTCTGCTCAATATCGGCGGCGCAAACGCAGCGGGCGGCGGCTTTAACTTCTTGAGCATTCTTTGGGGTGTACTCGGTTCGGTCATCTTGATCGCCATCCTCAAAGCCGTCAAAGTTCTGAAGTAAACCCACTTCCCCTTCTCGGTCCCGGCCTCTGCGCCGGGCTTTTTCTTTGAGAGTTTTTGTGCGGGCCTCCATTCCCTCTTTTCCTTTGGCCCGCCTGCGTGCTACACTCTCAAGGCTTGCCTGCCGAAGGGCTAAGGCTAAATAAGGAGCTTTTACTATGTCTAGAGTATGTGAACTGTGCGGTAAGGGGCCGATTGTCGTCAACTCGGTGATCCGCCGTGGTAAGGCGCGGGCAGCGGGCGGCGTAGGCCGCAAAGTGACCGGCGTCAGCAAAACCCGCCAACTCCCCAACCTCCAGAGTGCCATCATCACCAAAGGTGGCGTGGGCGTGCGTCTGCGTGTTTGCACCAAGTGCCTCAGAAACGCTTACGCCGCGTAAAGTTGTTCTCCAAAAACTGGCCTTCTCAGATTCATGTCTGAGAAGGCCAGTTTCTTTGGGGTCTTGCTGCCGCGTCAAGCCGTTTTGCGCAGGCTCAGCAGCACCAGCAAAACAGTGCCGCCCACCACACAAGAGTCGGCGATATTAAAAATCGGAAACTCGCCCGCGTTCACCGCCTTGGTCACGGCGCTCAGCGCGGGCGAGTAGATCATGTCGGTGACTTTGCCAAACCGGAGGCCGTCAATAGCGTTGCCGATTGCGCCCGCTGCGATCATCGCCAGCACAGCGCTGAGCGCGGCGGGCTGCGGGCGGCGAAACAGATAAATCAAAATGCCCAGTCCGACGAGTAGTCTGCCCAGTGCCAGTGGCAGCGCCGAGCCTGAAAATAGGCTCCAAGCCGCGCCGGTATTGAAAGTCAGCCACCAGCCGATCACGCCCGGAATAAAGGGCACCACTGGAGCGCCCTCTTTCAAGTTGGTCAGCGACCAAGTTTTGAGCAGTTGGTCGGCGATCAGCAGCACGACTGTGATGAGAGCTGGCCCCCAAATCGGCATGGAACGGGCTTGGTTGTTAAGGCGGGTGCCGCTGAGCGGGGGGTCGGTTGAAGCCATACCCAAAGTCTAACGCGCCTGCAATCAACAAATTACTCAAAGTGGTTCTCTGTGAAGCGGGCGAGAATCCCGGCGGCCCTTTAGCGCACAATACACAGCATGGCAAACGTAGAGTCCTTCGATCTCGATCACACCAAAGTCAGCGCCCCCTACGTCCGTTTGGCAGGCCTCAAGCGCACCCCGCACGGCGACGCCATCAGTAAGTACGATTTGCGCCTGCTCCAGCCCAACGCTTCAGCCATTGAGCCAGCCGCCATTCACACCTTGGAGCACCTGCTGGCAGGTTATCTGCGCGACCATATCGAGCAAGTCGTGGACGTCTCTCCAATGGGCTGCCGCACTGGCATGTACATGGCTGTCATTGGCGAACCCGACGAAGCGGGCGTTCTGCAAGCCTTTAAAGCGGCACTCAAAGATGTCGAAGCCCACGACCAACCAATTCCCGGCGTCAGCGAGTTGGAATGCGGCAATTACCGCGATCATGACCTTGACGCCGCCCGTCAACACGCCCGCACTGCTCTGTCGCAGGGCCTCAAAGTCCAGCAAACCATCCTGATTGACCGCTGAGCAGCTCGGTACGCATAGACTCCCCATTCAATTTTGGCGTCCTAGACGCCATTTTTTCGTTTCAGAGAGCTGTGCGTCCTAAGACTTGAAGCAAGGGGGTTGACAGAACGGCGAATGGACAGTATTGTTTCTGAGCCTCAAACGAGGCGGGCAGAATGACAATCTGAGAATGCGAGTAAAGACATACACAACGCCGCTTGTGAAAGCGGCGCTTGAATGAAGAAGGTCAAGATACTAAGGGTTTATGGTGGATGCCCTGGCACTGGAGCCGATGAAGGACGCGATTACCTGCGATAAGCCAAGACGAGCTGGAGATACGCGTTGACTCTTGGATTTCCGAATGGGGGAACCCACTGGCCGTGAACGGCCAGTATCCCGCAAGGGATGGGAACGTGGGGAACTGAAACATCTCAGTACCCACAGGAAGAGAAAGAGAAATCGATTCCGTGAGTAGCGGCGAGCGAAACCGGAAGAGCCCAAACCCAGCCGTTTACGGTTGGGGGTTATAGGATCACTATTTAAGATTCAAGACGTTTAGCCGAAGCTGTTGGAAGCCAGCATCGCAGAGGGTGACAATCCCGTAGGCGAAAAACGAATTGACTGAAGTGACACCTGAGTAGGTCGTTGTCCGTGAAACGATGACTGAATTCACGCGGACCACCGCGTAAGGCTAAATACTCCCAGTGACCGATAGCGCAAAGTACCGT
>NZ_VKDB01000032.1 GCF_007280555.1 Deinococcus detaillensis
TAAGATTTGCCTTCACAGAGCAGAGCGAGGAGTTGGCTGCGACGGCGCTCTACAGCACAGGTACTGCGCTTGTAGATGACCCAGAAGTCATCGGCTTGGTGGAGGAATTGAGGGTGTCTGATAGACAAAGTATAACAGATTTTTCGGAATCCGTATTAGGTATCTCGCTCAAGCAGTAATAGAGGCAGTTTTGGCAACGACTTCGGTTACCAGCGCCGAGAAATAGCGCCGGGAAGGCGTTTCATTTCGGCTCCCTCAACCTATCTACTCAAAGTGGCTCGCAAGGCTAAAGAGCAACCAAACAGCTCAAGCCAAGGCGCCGATGGTTTGGGCTGTTTATGGGCAGAGCCGAGGAGCAAATGTATCTTGGCTGCTCGCCCATCTACGTTTGAAGCAGATTCCACCGCAGCTTCTGGTTTAGAGCATTTGGCGGGCTACCGGACTGGACTGAGCGCTTCCGCTCCTTCACTGCGGCATTGCACTGTCAGACCCGTCCACTGCCAAAAGCACCGCCATACAACCTGAACTCAGATACGTTGCCGGTGCAGAAACTGTCCACTCCCTCGCTCGGTTATCAGCCGTCCCTGATCGATTACTGTTTGGCCCCGCACAAGGACGGTCACCGGCATACCCCGAACTTCCATCCCCTCGTACAAGCTGTAATCGACGGCACCGTGGTTGGTCTTGGCTGTAATCGTGTGCGGGCGCTCCAGATCCCACAGCGCCAAATCGGCGTCATAGCCCGGCGCAATAGCCCCCTTCACGCCGCCGAGGCCGAAGCTGCGGGCAGGATTGGTAGCGGTCAGGGCCACGAAGCGCTCCAAACTGAAGTGGCCGCCGCGCACGCCCGCTTGGTGCAGCACCATCAAACGCTCCTCGATACCGGGCACGCCGTTGGGAATCAGAGTGAAATTGTCCCTGCCTAAAGTCTTTTGGGTGTCAAAGCGGAAAGGACAGTGATCGGTGCTGATGACACTGAGCGTGCCGTCACCCACCGCTGCCCACAGCGCGGCCTGATCTTCCTTTTCGCGGAGCGGCGGGCTGCACACCCACTTGGCCCCCTCGAAGCCGAGACAGTCCAGATCGTCCTTGGTAAAGAAGAAGTACTGGGTACAGGTCTCGGCAGTGACGCGTGCGCCCCGCGCTTGGGCCTCACGCACCCGCGCCAACGCCGGGCGGCAGCTCAGGTGGACAATGTAGAGCGGTGCGCCCAGCACTTCGGCCAGCGCAATCGCCCGGCCGGTGGCCTCGGCCTCCAGCTCGGGGGGACGGGTTAGGGCGTGATATTTGGGAGCCGTCTCGCCACGGGCGACGGCCTCTGCCATGAGGATCTCAATAGCGTCACCGTTCTCGGCATGCACCAGCGTCAACACGCCGGCGTCACGGGCACGCTCCAGGCAGCGGAACACCGCCGTGTCATCGACTTGCAGGGTGTCCTTATAAGCCAGAAACAGCTTGATGGACGTGACGCCCTGATCCGGCAGACCAGCAATCTCGTCCAGTACCTCCGGCAGCGGATCGGTCACGGCGACGTGAAAGCCGTAGTCGATGACGGCCTGCCCCTTTGCCCTGCCGTGCCAGATATCCAGCGCCGCTCTCAGGCTGCTTCCTTTGGGCTGAATGCAGAAGTCGAGGTGCGTGGTGGTGCCGCCCATCGCCGCCGCGACCTGGCCGGTGTAGTAATCGTCACAGGTCACGGTGCCCATCGAAGGCATCGACAGGTGGGTGTGAACGTCGATACCGCCCGGCAAGACGTATTTGCCGCTGGCATCGATGATCTTGTCGCCGGATTGCGCCAAATCTAGCCCCAGCGCCGTGATCTTGCCGCCGTCCACCCGCACGTCAGCCTGAAAACGGCCATCTGCCGTGACGACCGTACCGCCGCTGATGATCAAGCTCATTCGGTTGTCTCCATGTTATCTCTTGCGACTTGGAAGAGTTGATCTGTGTGGATGAATTTCTCCTGTCTCACTTCACAGGCCAAACGCTTCCAGCCCAGCGATCAAGCGGTCGACTTCGGCCAGGGTGTTGTAGTGGGCCATCGAGACGCGCACCACGCCCTCCTCCTGATCGAGGTCCAAGCTCTGAATCAGGCGGTAAGCATAAAAATGTCCGTAGCGCACCGCGATGTGCTGCCCGTCCAGAAATTTGGGAAGCTCCGACGAGGCCACACCGTCCACCACGAAACTGATGGTGTCCACTCGCGCCGAAGGATCTGCCAGCGGATGCCCGATGACCCGCACATTGGGTTTGGTGGCGAGGTATTCGAGCAGTCGCCCGGCCAAGACCGCTTCGTGCGCGGTGAAGGCGTCGAACACGGCGCTGAGACTGTCCACCCCAAGCCGCGACTGAAGGGCGCTCATGTAATCGGTCACGCCCGTCAGGCCGTAGGTCAGCTCATAGTTGAGGTTGCCCGGCTGAAGTCGGTACGCCGCCGCGTCCGGCGAGACGAAGAAGTGGTTGATGCTGGGCAGTTCGAGGAGGTTCTCTAGCTTGCCGAACAGCAGCGAGATGTGTGGGCCGTAGACCTTGTACCAGCTGAACAGGTAAAAATCCACGTCCCAGGCCTGCACATCGACCATTCGGTGGGGCGCGTAAGCCACGCCGTCCACGAACACTTTCGCGCCGCGCTGATGCACAAAGCGGGTGATTTCCGGCACCGGATTGATGGTGCCCAGCACGTTCGAGACGTGCGTGAAGCAGACCAGCCGGGTGCGGTCGGTCATCAGGGTCCCCAGCGTGTTCAGGTCGAGTTGCAGTGTCTGGGTATCGATCTTCCAGATTTTGGTTTTGATGCCGCGCGATTCCAGCCGTGTCCAGGCTCCCACGTTCGCCTCGTGGTCGGTGTCGGTGATGATGATCTCGTCGCCGGCTTTCAGGAATTCGCCCATCGAGGAAGCCAGGTTGGCGACGAGCTGCGTCGAACTGCCGCCCAGAACAACCTCACGCGGATCGGCGGCGTTGACAAAGTGGGCCGCCGCCTGCACACCTGCCGCGACGCGGGCGCTGGCTTCCTGCGAGACGGCGTAGCTGGCCCCAAGCTGCACACTGGTGCTGGTCAGATACTCGCTGACGCGTTCGGCCACGCCGCGCAGCACCTGCGAGCCGCCCGCGTTGTCGAAAAAGGCCCAAGGACTATCGAGCGCCGGAAACTGAGAACGGATGAAGCCGAGGTGTGGCTCCAGCGGTGAAACGGTAGGGGAGACGGGAACAGAGATGGGAAGTGTGGTCATAAGGCCTTCCTTGTAAGCGGGTCAGGGCGCGAGGGGAATCCGGAGTCTGTGCTGCTGGCTTGGTGCTGCTGGTTTATTTTCAGCGGCTGGCCCGCTGTTTGGCCCGCGCCTCGAAGCGGCTGACGAGGCGCACCAGCGGAAAGAGCAGCACCACATAAATCAGTGCCGCGCCCACCAACGGGGTGGGATTGGCCGAGAGTGCTTGCTGCGAGGTGGCCTGCTGGAGCAGTTCGGGCAAAGCCACCACCGAGGCGATAGCGGTGTCTTTCATGATCGAGACCGCGTTGCCGGTCAAGGGCGGCACCACGATTCTGAGCGCCTGCGGCAAGATCACGCTGGTCATCACGTCCCAACCGCGCAGACCCAGCGAGCGGGCCGCCTCAAACTGTCCGGTGGGAATCGCCTCAATGCCTGAGCGGATGATCTCGGCCACATACGCCGAGGCGATCAGGGCAATCGCCAGAACGGCGCAGGTAAAGGCGGGCAGCAAAATCTTGACGAACGGCAGAGCGTAGTAGATCAGCACCATGAACACCAGCAGCGGCATGGCCCGCAGCACGTCAATGTAAAAACGCACCAGCGCCCGCAACCAGCGCGGCCCGTACAGGCCCATCAGCGCCACCACCAAGCCCAGTAAAGTGCCCACAACGGCGCTGATCACCCCCAGTTCTAAGGTTATCAGCAGGCCGCGCAGCAGAGCAGGGAGCGCCGATTGCAGCACGCCAAGATTAAAGAAAGTGTCGAGCAGTTTCACCGGCACCCGCCATCAAATGAGCGCAATTATTTGGGCATCGGCAAGATGGTGGCCGTCGAGGTTCCCTTCTCCGGCAAGACCCCGAACCATTTCTGGTGCAACTTGGCAAGGTAGCCGCTCTTCTTCATGGCGTCGAGTTGGGTATTAAACTGCGCGGCCAATGGATTGTCTTTGGCGAACATCACGCTGTACTGCTCGCCGGTCTTGAGGCGCTCCACGACTTTGACGCCGCCAGTGATTTTGGCGTAATACAGCAGGGCCGGAATATCGGAGATGTAGCCGTCGATGCGCCCGGCTTTGAGGTCGAGCATGGCCGGATTCAGGCCGGTGTACTCGCGGATGGTGTAGCCATACTGGGCCTGATGGGCAGCGGCCCACACTGCGCCGGTCGAGCCGGTGTCCACGCCGACGGTCTTGCCTTTGAAGGTATTGATTTTGCCGAGGGTGCTGCCGCTGGCCACCGTGAGCGACTGGTCGGAGTCGTAATAGGGCTGCGCGAACGACACGGTTTCCAAACGCTTTTTGGTGATAGTGATGCTGGAGATGGCGGCGTCGATGCGTCCCGACTGCACGGCGGCAAACAGGCCGTTGAACGGCGTGTTGACGACGTTGACCTTTTTGCCCAAATTTTTGGCGATCTCGCTGACCAGCTCGATTTCAAAGCCGATGTTGGCTCCGCTGGCGTCCTGAAATTCCCACGGCACGTTGCCGATGTTGGCCCCGACGTTGATCGTGTCCTGAGCCTGGGCGCTCGCTGCAAGCAGTAGAGAAATCAGCAGCAACCCGCCGCGTGCGGTCTTCGTTCGCTTCATTTGAAATCCTCCGGAAAATCCTAGATCTCGAATCTTTGAATCTCGAACTTGGAGTGCCGCCGACTGTGCGGGCGCTCCCCAGCCATAAAGGAGCATCCTCAGATCAGCCGAAGATGGCTTTAATGAGTTACAGCTTAAGGCGAACTTAGACGCCTTGTCTACTCCACAATTGAATTTGCCTGCCGAGTCTACCGCTTCCCACGCTCAGCCCGACCAGCTCAATTCTTTGCTGCTCTCAGGACGCAGGGAGAGAAGGAAATGGATTCTTTCCTACACTGCTGTTTCACATGGATCGGGCTCAAGAGCTTACTTAGGCGTACTCTGGTGGCCGAATCCTAAACTGAAGCCGGGAAGCAGGACTCGGCACGCTAACCTGTGCAGATGAGCCGTTTTCACCAAGCCGACCCCGAGCCCCCAGAGGCGGCGGGAACAACGCCGCAAATTCCACAACGCCGCAAGCCCGCCGCCGCGCCCCTACTGATCGTGGGGCTGATTCTGGTGGCGCTCAACCTGCGCCCGCCCATTGCCGGGTTCGGGCCGCTGCTGTCTCAGATTCAAGCGGAGCTCAACGTCAGCGCGGCCACACTCAGTTTGCTGACCACCTTGCCGCTGCTGTGCTGGGGCATCCTGGCTCCCCTCGCGCCGCTGCTGAGCCGCCGCTACAGCAACGAAACCATCATCTTGCTGGCCACCGCGCTGATCGGGTTGGGCAGCGTGCTGAGGATCGGCGCGACGCTGCCGGTCATTTTGATGGGTACGGTGCTGGTCGGTGCGGGCATCGCCCTGAACAACGTGCTACTGCCCAGCTTGATCCGGCGCGATTACCCCACCCGCGTCGGGCCGATGACTGGGCTGTACACGCTGGCGGTGGTGGGCGGCGCGGCGCTGGCCTCGGGGGTGGCGGTGCCGCTGATGACTGCGCTGGGCGGCGCGTGGCGCTCGTCGGTAGGCGTGTGGATCTTGCTGGCGGCGGCTGGCGTGCTGGCTTGGTTGCCCGCCGTGTTCGGGCGGCAGACGCACGCCCGAACAGCAATCAAAGGCGGGCCATCGGTGTGGAAAAATCCTTACGCGCTGCCGGTGACGCTGTACATGGGCTTTCAGTCGCTGGTGTTTTTCACCTGGCTGACATGGCTGCCCAAAGTGCTGCAAGACGAGGGCTTCACGGCGGCGCAGGCGGGGCTCATGCTGGCCTTTGCCAACGTGGTGCAGTTGCCTTTCACACTGGCGGTGCCGGTGCTGGCGGCGCGGCCCCGGCTGCTGGTGCCGCTGGCGGTGGTCACGGCACTCATCAGCGCGGCGGGCGTCACTGGCCTGCTGCTTGCTCCGCTGACGCCGTTGCCGTGGCTGCTGCTCTTGGGCATCGGCGCGGGCAGCACCTTTCCGCTGGCGCTGATGTTCATTGCCGTGCGGGCCGACAATCTGGCGCAGGTGCCGCAGCTCTCGGCGACGGCGCAGGGCTTCGGCTACGCGCTGGCGGCGACTGGCCCGTTTCTCTTCGGGGCGCTGCACGACAAAGCGGGCAACTGGCACGCGCCGCTGCTGTTTTTGCTGGCGATGACAGGCTTGGTGCTGATCACTGGGGTGGCAGCCGGCCGGACACGGAGCAGGCCAATAATTTGAGACGAATGCCGCTGAACGTGCCCAAACAGTGTCCAGACGTGTTCAACTCGCATTGGAGGCCGCTTGATGCCGTGAGTATCAATCACATTTGAAGGTTGCATCTGCGTCTTTGCTGCTCCGACTCCTTTATACTCAGGCCAAACGAAAACGCATTACTCATTGGTTCAAAGCTCGGGTCTGTCCAGCCACAGGAGTGTGTTGTGGAGAGTCTGGAATCCGCCGCCAGCGGTGAAGAGTCGGTGGTCTGAACCGATCAGCGCGGGCGGCGACGTGCTCTCTCACTTTTACGACTCAGGAGGCCAAATGTCTCGATGCTCCAATTCAGCGGCAGATCATCAGCGTTACCCTGCCGCAGTTTGGCACCAGACTTCTCCGGATCAGGGCTTTGAGCAGCCCACTCAAATTGGCGGCTATGCTGAGTCGCTGGCGGGAGAACACCTCAACGTGCTGCGGCTGAGGAAGCGGGCGTGAGCGGCTTCCTCCTAGCCATCGACGCGGGCACCGGCAGCGTCCGGGCGGTGCTGTTCACGCCGCAAGGCCAGCAAGTCGCAGTGGCTGCTCAGGAATGGACACACGAGAATGACGGCACCCCCGGCGTGATGGACTTTGCCGTGGAGCGCAACTGGGGCGTGATCTGTCAGTGCATCCAGCGGGTGATGGCTCAAGCCGGGGCCACACCGGAGAGCATTCTGGCCGTCAGCGCCAGCAGTATGCGCGAGGCCATCGTGCTGTATGACGAGTCTGGCCGCGAGATCTGGGCCTGCGCCAACGTGGACGCCCGCGCCGCCGAGCAGGTGCGCTTGCTTCAGCGCGACCACGCTCAAGTCGAGCGGCAAACTTATCAGGAAAGCGGCCAGACCTTTGCTCTCAGCGCTGTGCCCCGGCTGCTGTGGATCAAGCAGCACCAGCCGGAGGTATTCGGGCGCATTCACCGCGTCAGCATGCTCAGCGACTGGGTGCTTTACCGGCTGGGCGGCGTGCTGGCCAGCGATCCGTCCAATGCCTGTACCAGTGGGATGTTCAGTTTGCTTCGCCGCGACTGGTCGAGGGTAGGGCTAAACGATCTGGGCTTGCCCGACGAACTGTTTCCACCCGTTCTCGAATCCGGCACCGCCTTTTCAGCCGTCACCCCACGCGCCGCAGGGGAGTCTGGTCTGCGGCCCGGCACACCCGTCGTGATGGGTGGGGGAGACGTGCAACTCGGTTGCGTGGGGCTGGGCGTGGTGCGGCCCGGACAGACGGCTATTCTGGGCGGCACCTTCTGGCAGCAGGAAGTCAATCTGGCCGAGCCCAAAACCGACCCGGCGATGGACATCCGCATCAACTGCCACGCCGTGCCGGGCGTCTGGCAGGCCGAGACCATCTCCTTTTTCGTGGGCGCGGCGATGCGCTGGTTCCGCGACACGTACTGCGACGAGGAGCGCCGTCAGGAGCAGCTGGGCGGGCGGGACGCCTACAGCTCACTGGAAGAGCAGGCCCGCCAGGTGCCACCCGGCGCTTACGGTATCATCCCGATTTTCAGCGACGTGATGCGCTACAGCGCTTGGTATCACGCCGCTCCGTCGTTCCTCAACCTCTCGCTTGACCCTGTCAAGTCCAGTCGGGGCGCACTGTTCCGGGCGCTGGAGGAACATGCCGCCGTCGTCAGCGTGCAAAACCTGCTGCTGATTCAGCAGTTTACCCACGTGGACAGCGAGGTACTGACCTTCGCGGGCGGCGGCAGCAAGGGTGAATTGTGGTGCCAGATTCTGGCCGACGTGAGTGGTAAGCCGGTGCGGGTGCCGGTGGTCAAGGAAGCGACGGCGCTGGGCACGGCCATTGCCGCCGGAACGGGCGTGGGCGTCTACGCCTCGCTGGCCGAGGGCGGCGAGGCGCTGGTGAGTTGGGAGCGCACCTACCAGCCAAATCGGGCGCTCGGGGCGCTGTACGCTGAGCTAACCGGCCGCTGGCAAATTGCCTACGCTGCTCAGCGGAGTTTGGTGGATCAGGGCATTACCACTTCGCTGTGGAAAGCTCCAGGACTCTGAAGGAGAACGATATGCACAAAGCCAAAATTGATGAGACGCCCCTACGCTACGACACCTACGGCCCCGGCTACCTCTCGCGTGGCCCGCGCACCGATTTCGGCGTGGTGGTGTTGCCGCCTGGTCAAGATTTTCCCAACCATTACCACGAGCGCACCGAGGAGTCGTTTTACACCCTGGAAGGAAACGCGGTGATGTGGACCAATGGGCTGCGGGTAGAACTGGGGCCGGGCGATTACCACCGCTGCGACCCGATGGAGATGCACTACCTCGTCAACGAGGGTGAGGTGCCCTGGCGGGCAGTGTTCATCAAAGCGCCGCACAACCCCGACGACGGCGTAGTCGTGGAATGGAAGCCGGGCCAGCCGGTGCCCGACATCGGGCCAAAGCTCAGCAACGACAGTGACGTATAGAACGCCTTTCCCAGCAGCCGAGGTTCTTTACCACAAAGCCCGCACCCGCTCCCAGTCCAGACTGGCTTTGACCCGCTCGGCAATGGCGTCCAAGCGGGCGTCCAGAGTGTCCAAGCTCTCCGGCAGCGGCAAACCGGCCCAACCCAAGAAGCGCTCCAGGTACGCCGGATTTTCCAGTAGGCCATGAAGGTAAGTGCCGCGCACATTGCCGCTGCGCCACAGCAGCTCGGGAGCGAGTTCGTCCACCGCGCCGCCCACGCGGGTGTGGCCGTGATGAATTTCGTAGCCTTCCAGTTTGAGGCCCGTTTCTGAGTCGGTGAATGTGGTCAGACGGGTGGTTTTGGCGGGGGCAAATTCGGTGTCCAAGTGGAGGAGCCCCAGCCCTGAGCTTTCCGGCGGGCCGTCTACGCCGTGCGGGTCGTTCAGGCGCTCACCCAGCATTTGTAGGCCGCCGCAGATGCCCAGCACCGGCACGCCCCGCTGCGCTTGCCGCACCACTTCGGCGGCCAGACCGCTGGAACGCAGCCAGGCCAAATCAGCGGCGGTGCTTTTACTGCCGGGCAAAATAACGGCCCGCGCTCCCTCTAGCTCGGTGGGCGAGGTCACCCAGCGCAGCAGCTCGCCCAGCGGCGCGAATTCGTCTAGGTTAGAAATGCGCGGCAAGCGGGCCACCGCTACAAAACCTTCCGACAAACCTGAGGGTTCTCGTGACACCACCCCGTCTTCTTCCGGCAGCGGAATATCCAGCATCGGGATGACGCCGAGGGTAGGAATACCAGTCTGCTGCTCCAGCCACTCGGGCGCGGGGGAGAGCAGGCGGGCGTCACCGCGAAAACGGTTGAGCAAAAAGCCCCCCAGCAACTGCCGCTCATCGGCGCTCAGGCAATGCCAGGTGCCAAGCAGGTGGGCAAACGCGCCGCCCCGGTCTATATCGCAGGCCAGCAAAACACGCGCCCCGACTTCCAGCGCCACCCGCATGTTCACGATGTCGGCGCTTCGCAGATTGACCTCGGCGGGGCTGCCCGCACCCTCGATCACCACCACGTCGTACTCGGCCATGAGGCTGTGCAGGGCGCTCTGCACGTGCGGCCACAAATGCGGCTTGCGCTCCCGCCAGCCCAGCGCGGTGAGTTCGGGATTGGCCTTGCCCAGCAGCACCACCTGCGAGCGGGTGTCGGCTTCGGGTTTGAGCAGCACCGGATTCATTCGCACGTCGGGCGTGACCCGCGCTGCCCGCGCCTGCACCAGTTGAGCGCGGCCCATTTCCAGGCCGTCCGGGGTCACGCCCGCGTTGTTGCTCATGTTCTGGGCTTTGAAAGGAGCCACTTTTAGACCCTCATTCGACAAAATGCGGCACAGCGCGGCGCACAGATAACTTTTTCCGGCGTTGCTGGTGCAGCCCTGAATCATGATGGCCTTACCCATACAAACTCCTTATAACCTCAATCAGCGCGGCATTCTCGCCCGGCAAGCGGGCCGACACCCGAATCCACTGCGGCAAGTCGTAGCTGGCGCAGTCCCTAACTTTGATGTCAGAGGAGAGCAAGGCGGCGCTGACCTGCTGAGCGTTTCCGACTTTAAGCAGCAAGTAAGGTGTGCCGAGGTGCTGAACTGCCCCAAACAAGCCGAGCCGCTCGGCCAAATCCTCCGCGTGACGCCGAACTTGTGGCAACGTCTGGGCCAAAAACGCCTGCGCTTCGGGCAAACTCGCCAGCACCGCCGCCGTGCTCGCCGGAACGTGCCAAGCCGGAGCCAGGTTGTCGAGGGCGCGGATCAGCTGAGCCGCTGCCAGCGCGTAGGCGGGCCGCGCTCCCACCAGGCCATGCGCTTTGCCCGGCGACAGCAACCGGATCAGGTGGGGATGCCTCGGCGGGTCGGGCAAGCCCGCGAAGGCGGCGTAGGCTTCGTCCACGATCAACAAAGCGCCGGAAGCCGCGCACTGCTCGGAGAGCTGGCTGAGCTGGTCGGGCGTCGGCGCTTGCCCCGTCGGATTGTGCGGATAACCCACGTAGACCAAAGCGGTGTTTGGAGGTAAATCGGTGGGCAGATCAGATATGACCTCGATCCGGTTGCCTTGCAGCTGAGCGGCGCGGGCCAGCTCACCAAACGGGGCGTGAAGGCTCAGCAGCGTGCCGCCAACCGGCAAAAAAGCGCGGGCAAGGCGGTGCAGCAAATCGGACGCGCCCACCGAAACCGCCACGTTTTCAGGGTTGACGCCGTGCCAGTCGGCCAGCTTACGTCTCGTCTCAAAGTAGGTGGGATCGGGGTAATGGGTGTGGTCGGCGTCAAGGAGCGCCTTCAAGAGAACAGGACTAGGGCCATACGGGTTGGCATTGACGCTGAAATCTAGACCCCTGAACGGCTCAGCGCCCGGCCCGCCGTGTGGAACACGTGGAAGGAGCTCAGGCACGACTTTTCCTTTTGACGAGCAGCACCAACAGCGCCAGACCAAAGGTGCGCTCCGCCAGTTGCAGCGCCCTCGGCAAGTCGGCGGCGCAGGGCGAGCGGCCCGCCGGGTTGAGGGTGTAGACGCCGCGTTTGTCTAATCTGATGCCCAGCGCTCCCGCAAAAGCGCTCATCGGATGCCCCGCGTTGGGGCTGGTGGTGACATAGCGATCTTGCCACCAGACTCGCCAAGCTTTTGGCTGCCCAGCCACCACCAAGGCGCACAGGGCTGTCAGGCGGCTGGGCGCGAGGTTGAGCAGGTCGTCGGTTCGGGCCGCCGGTTTGCCCACCCATTCCAACTCGGGCGTGCGGTAGCCCCACATGGCGTCGGCGGTGTTGGCGTAGCGGTAGAGGGCGGCCAGCCGCAGCCCTCCCACCCGGTAAGCCAGCAGCGGCGCGATTAGGCTGTCGGAAAGGTTCTCGGCCAAACTTTCAATCGCCGCGCCCGCCACTTCGCAGGCGCTCAGCTCGGCGGTGTCGCGGCTGACCAGGTGCCACGAAAGCAAGCGCCGCGCTTCAGGCAAGTCGTCATGGGCCAGAGCGCTATGGACTGCTCTGACGGCGTCGAAGAGCGCTCGGCGGGCGAGCAAGGGCTTGAGCAGTACGCCCTGTGCCCACCACGGCAACCGCCGCGCTTGCTGCCCCGCCGCCGCGCTGATGACCGCCCCCAGCGTCCAGGTCAGCGTGCCCTCCGCCAGTTGGAGGAAAGGCGTTTGACCCCGCCACTGCTGCCGCGCCCACTTGAGGTAATTTCCCATCCAGACCACCGGATGAAAGTGGGCGGGCGGCTCACCCCAGGCGTCCAGCGCGAGAGCCAGCAGCACGGCTCGCCTCAGTATTCCACCCCGATCTGCGCTCCAATTCCGGCGCTGTAGGCGTGCTTGACCGGCTGAATCTCGCTGACGGTATCGGCCAGCTCGATCAGTTCGGGCAGAGCGCCGCGCCCGGTAATCACCACGTGCATCAGCGGACTGCGGGCTTTCAGGGTGGCTTCCACCTCCGGCCAACTGACCCAGCCGTATTTGAGCGGATAGGTGAACTCGTCGAGCACGATCAAATCGTATTCGCCCGCTTCGATGGCGGCCCTAGCCAGTTCCCAGCCGTGCGCGGCCATCTCAGCGGAGTTCTCCAAGTTGCGCGAACGCCAGGTAAAACCGTCGCCCAGTCCTTCATACGGCAAGCCCAGCGCGTCGAGGGTGCGGTGCTCGCCGAACTTGGCATTCTCGTGCTTGAGAAACTGAAACAGCCGTGTCTTGAGGCCGCGCCCGTGCGCCCGCATCATCAGGCCCAGCGCGGCGGTGGTTTTGCCCTTGCCGTTGCCGGTGTTGACGATGATCAGCCCCCGCCGACCCTTGCTGATGCCTTCCTGCTTAATGTGGCTGTCGTTGGCTTCCTGCAATTCCTGCATGGCGGCCTCGCGGCGCTGCCGGGTCGCTTCGTCGCCCGAAGTCATTTCAGCGCCTCCGGGTGAATCAGTTGGATCAACGTTCTCAGGGCGTCGGGCAGGCGCGGCCCCGGACGCGACAGCGCGTCGTTTTGCTCGGGCGTGACCTTGAAGACGCGGCCCGCTTTCACGGCGCTCAGGGTGTTCCAGCCGGGCCGGTTCTTGGCTTCATCCAGCGTCAAGCCGACCATCACCTGCGGATTACTTTTGACGATGAGTTCGGGGGCAATTTTGGGAAAGTCGCCTAAGCTGGAAGGAATAATCGTCTGGCCGCCGGCTTTGGCGATCAGCACGCCGATAAACGAATTGGGGCCGACTGAATACGGCGCAGGATCGACTTCGTAGTAAGTGCTGACCTTGGGCAATTTGACGACGCTGGCGCTGAGGGTATTGAGTTCCGAGCGCATCTTGGTGATCAGCTTGACCGCTCCGGTTTCGTGGTCGGTCAGCTTGCCCAGCACTGCGATTTTTTCAAAAACTTCGTTGTAGGTCTGGGCCGTGCCGCCGTAGACGGTCAGACCCGCCGCCGCCAGCTTCTCGGTCAGGCGCGACCCTGCCGATTCGTCGGCCAGCACCAGATCGGGCTTGAGCGCCAAGATCGCTTCGATGTTGGGCTGGTAGCCGCTGCCGACTTTGGGAAGTTTGTTGGCGGCGTCGGGGTAGGTGCTGTACTTGTCCGCGCCGACCAGCTGATCGCCCGCGCCAATGGCAAAAAGTGTCTCGGTGTGCGAGGGCAGCATCGCCACGATTCTGAGCGGCTTACTTTTCAAAGTCACGGAGCGGCCCAGATCATCGGTGACGGTCAGCGGGTAGGTGGTGGCGGCGGCGCTGGACAGCAGGGCAAACAAAACGAAAGTGGCGGGGTGACGCATGGGTAAGCTCCGGTGTGCGTGGGCGAGAGCAGCCAGAGCGGGAGCACAGCAAAAAAAAGCCCGATCTGGCTGGGGCCAGCGCGGAGCCGTGCCGGAGGTGATCTCCAGCAGCACGCACAACTTGGCCCTCTGACGGCGAGAGGTGCCCCACACGCGGCCTTACGGCGCTTGGTGTGAGGCTTCCCTGAGAGGCATTCGGGCTTACAGAACTCAGTCTGATTACCGCTGCGCGACAGCGCCGGAATTTCACCGGACTTCCCCAACCTCAGGTGCCGGCAGCTTAGCAGAACTGGGCCGCGCAGAACTGGGCCGCGCGGAACTGGGCAGCGCGGTTAGCGGACGCCGCGCAAAAACGAGGGACGCCGCCCCGAGTGCTACACTCCCGCTGGGATCAGCGCTTGACCTGACCCGCTCTGCTTGAGAGAAGTCCGGTAAATGCTCCCAGTAAACGGGCAAGCACAGTCCGGCACGGTTGTCGAGCACGGTCGCGCCACGGTTTCAGTCCGGTTACTCACTGCACAGCTTATTGATGATCTGCTGAACTTGCTTCCGCGTCAGGAGCAGGGAAACGGCTTGCGGCCTTTTACCGGCTCAGCATCCCCGACTTTCCGACTTTGACGCGCCCCCCGCCGGGCGCTTTTTTGGTTCCGGTTGCCTGAGTTGAGGTTGACGCTTGGTTTTTACAGACTTGATTCGGTACGCGTGGTGAGCAGCCTGAGCCGCCTGCTACGCCCGGCCCACCTGGCCCTGACCTTTTTGACCACCTTGCCGCTGCCGCACGTGCGTGAGGTGGGGGAAGGCGAATTTGCGCGGGCCAGCGGCTTTTACCCGCTGGCGGGCTACGCGGTGGGCGGCGGGGCGGCGCTGGTGTGGGCGGCCTGTCAGTGGCTGCACCTCCCACCGGGAGTCGGCGCGGCGCTGGCGGTGGCGGCTTGGTTGGCCCTGACCGGCATGCTGCACTTTGACGGGCTGGTGGACGCCGCCGACGCCCTGTTTGCCATGAAGTCGCCCGCCGAGCGGCTCAGAATTCTGGGCGACGTGCATGTGGGGGCCTTCGGGCTGGCGACGGGGGTGATCGCTCTGCTGATCCGCTTTTCGCTGCTTCAGGCGCTGCCGAACGCTTGGCCCCTCTTGATCGCGGCGGTGTCGGCGCGGCTGGCGGTGCTGGCTCCCATGAACCTTTACCCGGCGGCAAGGGCCGAGTCGCTGGGCGCTCGCTCGCGGGAAGGCTGGTGGCCGGTGGCATGCTTGGTGGCCTTGCCCGCGCTGTTTTTTCCGCAGGCTTGGGCAGGATTTGCGGCGGCGCTGCTCTCGGCGCTGGGGGTGGCCGCCTTTGCAGCGCGGCGGCTGGGCGGCGGCATCAACGGCGACGTGTACGGCGCGTGCATCGAGGTGGCTGAACTCAGCGCCCTGACTGTGCTGGTCACGCTGGCAGGCTGGCCGAAATGACCTTCGATTTGTACCTGATTCGCCACGCCCAGACGCCCCGCAACGCCGAAGGCCGTTATCCCGGCAGACAGGACGACGCCGCCCTGACGCCAGAAGGGGAACGGCAGGCCCGCGCTCTGCATCTGCATGGGAGCGCACAGGTCTGGAGCAGTCCAGCGCGGCGCTGCTTGCAAACAGCAACTTTGGCAGGCCTAGATAAGCCTGAGCGCTCTCCCGCTTTGCTGGAAGCCGACTTTGGTGAGATGGCCGGACACACTTGGAGTGAATTGGAAACCCGTTACGGCACTCAGCCGCGCTGCTGGATCGACGCGCTGAGCGACCCCACTTCGGAAAGTGGCCCGCCCAGCGGCGAAACCGGGCGAGCTTTTCACGCACGGGTGCAGACCTGGCTCGACGCCCTACCCGGCGAAACAACCCTGGCTTTCACCCACGCCGGATTCATTTTGGCCGCCCTGCGCCTGACACTCGGTTTCAGTGCGGCCCGCATTCACCACGCCCGCGTGACCCACCTGAGGCGGGCGGGCGGCGCGTGGTGGCTGGAAGGACTCAACCTTGACAGACTCTAAATTGACCAAGGCGGGCAAGCTCATCTACATCACGGGCGGAGCCAGAAGCGGCAAGAGCAGCTTCGCCGAGCGGCAGGCCCTGCATTTGAGCGGCCACGCCGTGACCTACCTCGCCACCGCGCAGGCGTTTGACGGCGAAATGCGGGCACGAATCGAGCGCCACCAAAGTGACCGCCCCGCCGAGTGGATCACCCTTGAGGAGCCGCTGGACGTGGTGACGGCCCTGCAAGCAGCACACACGCCCACCGTTTTGCTGGACTGCTTGAGCTTGTGGGTCAGCAACCTGATGCTGGCCGAGCTGGAAGACGGTGAGGTGCTGGCGCGGGTGGACGACTTGCTCAGACGCAACACCGCCACCCTGATCGTGGTCAGCAACGAAGTAGGGCTGGGCATCGTCCCAGACAACGCGCTGGCCCGCCGCTACCGCGATCTGCTGGGCTGGGCCAATCAGCGCTTCGCCGCCGCCGCCGATGAAGCGCACCTGTTGGTCAGCGGCTTGCCCCTGCGCCTGAAATGAAGCGAGGAAACACCATGAACTTGTCTGATCACCTTGCCGATTTGCTCAGCAGCGTTACTCCCGCCGACCAACTGGCCATGCAGGCCGCCCGTGAGCGGCAGGCTCAGCTCACCAAGCCGCCCGGCGCACTGGGCCAGCTCGAAGAAATTTCAGTGCGGCTGGCGGGCGTTTTTGGAACCCCCAAACCGCACCCGCGCGGCGTGGCAGTGATGGTGGCGGCGGGCGATCACGGCGTGGCCGCCGAGGGCGTCAGCGCCTTTCCGCAGGCGGTGACGCCAGCCATGGTGGGCAACTTTCTCCTTTCCACCCCGGCGGGCGCGGGCGGAGCCGCCGTCAACACCATCGCCCGCAGCCTCGGCGCACAGGTTTACGTGCTGGACGCGGGCGTAGCCGCCGAATTGCCGGATCATCCCCAGCTCATTCGCGCCGCCGTCCGGCGCGGCACCCGCAACCTGAGGCTTGAGAGCGCCATGACGCGGGAAGAAACCCTGAGCCTGATCGCGGCGGGCGCGGCAGTGGCTCGGCAGGCCATCGGCGCGGGCGCGGATGTGCTGATTCCCGGCGAAATGGGCATCGCCAACACCACGCCCGCCAGTGCCCTGAGCGCCAAGCTGCTGGGCCTCGATCCTGCCGCCGTCACCGGGCGCGGCACCGGGGTCGACGACCTGACTTTGGCCCACAAAGTTGAGGTGATTCGGGACGCGCTGGCCCGCCAGGGCAGCCAACTCAGCGACCCGCTGGGCGTGCTGGCCGATCTCGGCGGCTACGAAATCGCGGCCATGCTCGGCATGATGCTTCAGGCGACGGCCCTAAAGCGGGCCATCATCGTAGACGGCTTCGTGGAAGGTTCAGCGGCGCTCATTGGAGTAGCGCTCGCTCCAGCGCTGCGCGATTATTTATTTGCCGCCGGACTGTGCGCCGAAATCGGCCACCGCGCTCAGCTCGACCACCTGAAGCTGACGCCGATGTTTGACTTGGGGCTGCGGCTGGGGGAGGGCACCGGGGGGGTGCTGGCCGCGCCGTTCCTGCTGGCCGCCGCCGCGACGTTGCGCGAAATGCTGACGTTTGAGGAAGCGGGTGTGCCGGGCGGCTCGGAACCCTCCTTGGCACTTGAGCACGGCCTTCAGGGCTGACGGAGCACAGCCGCAGACCCTACACTCCGCCCGAACCGGACACCAGCCTCGCGATCAGGAAGGCCGCGCCGGAGGCCACCGCACCCACGAACATGGTCTGGACAGCACTCTTGAGCACCGATGACCCCGTGAAACGGCCCTTGAGTGCCCCAAAGGCAAACAGAGCGATCAGGGTCAAGACCACCGACAGCAGCAGCGCCCGGCTGAGCGTCAGATTGAGTGCGTACGGCGTCAGCGGAATGATGCCGCCCGCGATGTAGGCCAGCCCAATCGTCAGGGCTGATCTCAGCGCCCGTTTCGGATCCGGTTCCTCTAAACCCAGTTCTTCTTTCATCATGAAACCAATCCAAGTCGTGCGGTTGCTGGTGATGGCCTGTGTGGCGGCTTCCAGTGGGTCGCCGGTCAGCCCATACTTCTGAAAGACGGCCCGCACCTCGCCAATCTCGGCGTCACGTTTCTCGTCAATTTCCTTTTCCTCGCGGGCACGTTCCGAGATGTAGGACTCATGTTCGCTGCGGGCTGCCAAGTACCCGCCCAGCCCCATGGCAATGCTTCCAGCGGCCATCTCGGCGATCCCGGCGATCAGCACCACGTGTCCGCTGGCAACTGCGCCCGACAGTCCGGCGGCCAGCGCGAAGGGGACGGTCAGGCCGTCGCTCATGCCGATCACGATGTCGCGCACCATCTCCGAGCCCGTGAAATGGGTTTCTCTGTGGCTGTTGACCGCTCTGTACATGGGGCCTCCTGTGACAGGGCAGTGTACTGCTACGAAAAGCGATTCTTTCTTTTGCGAGATGAATAGGTTTTGGGATCAGTTGCAAAAGTTATGTTGGATTAAAGAGAGACACGGCGATATTCAAATCAGCCGGGGCATTTAGCAAAGTAGATACTCCATTTGGTCGTGACCTGCTTCTCACCGCAAATTTACTGTTCCTTGTTTTCTGCCGGATTCATACCTCCGCTTAACGCTGCCGGCCTTTAATGCTTGAGGGACAAACGCCTCTGGAACCCTTCCAGACCAGCATTCCTTTGACCTTTTCTCTTCGCTGCCGAGTGGCCGCCTATTTATAAAGGAGCTTTTGATGACTCAGACCAACACGTTTCCGAAACCTTATCCCGCACCTGCCGCCCTGAAAACCCCCACCGATCTGACCCCTGATCAGGTCAGGGCCGTCGTCGGGGCCGTCAACCCCCTGATCGCCGACGCTTTCGCGGTGTACCTCAAGACCAAGAACTTCCACTGGCACCTGTCGGGCAGCCACTTCCGCGATTATCACCTGATGCTCGACGAGCAGGCCGATCAATTGCTGGGCAGTACCGATCCGCTGGCCGAGCGGGTTCGCAAGTTGGGCGGCACCACGCTGCGCTCCATCTCGCATATCTCCAGCCTCCAGACCGTGCAGGACAACAACGCCGACTTCGTGACCCCGCTGGACATGCTCCGTGAGCTGATGGCCGACAACCAGAGCATCGCCGCCAATATGCGAAAAGCGCATGAAGTGTGCGACGACGCCCGCGATTACGCCACCTCCAGCTTGCTGGAAGTGCTGATCGATGAGACCGAGCGCCGCGTCTGGTTTTTGTTTGAAGCGGCGCAGGGCGGCGAACAAACCCGCTAGAGCCTGAGAGCGGAGACGATACTCTCCGCTGCCTCGGCAAAGACCGGCCGGCTCTCCTGCACAGCAAAGAAACCTAGCTTTCCACTTAGAAGAAACTGCCGGGGCCTTAAGCTTCCCGGCAGTTTCTATTGCGGGAATTGGCGTAAGATCGGCAGACCCTCATTTAGAGCGTTTTTGATCTGCCACAAATACGCTCGAACTTTCTTCACAGACGGCTCTTACGCAGGCAAATTGACGCGTCAGAATCTAACTGGACGACTCCTCTCCCGCTTCTGCTTGCCCGTTGGCCGTCTCGGCCTCCTGCTGGTTGAGTGGGCCGCGCAGCAGATAGGTCAGCCCTGTGGCCAGCGTGCCGCCTGCAAACGGTCCCAGCAGATGCGGCCAAGATGCCAGCACCGTGCCGCTGAACAGCGCGGCGGCCAGCGTGCGGGTGGGATTGACGCCGATGGTTGAGACGCTGCCCGCCGTGAACAAGCACAGCCCCAGCGTTCCGGCGATCACCAAACCCGCCTGAGAGCCGACTTCCGCCTTGCGCTTGGCGGTGGCCAAAATCACCAGCAGCAGCAGCGCGGTGCAGACCGTCTCCAGCCCAAACGCCCCCCAAGGCCTGACCAACTCGTGCGCTTTGGGGAGCGGCACACAGGCTGAGACCAGCCACACCCCGCCGCAGGCCCCCAGGAACTGCGCGGCCAGGTATCCCGGCACCCGCGCCCACGGAAAGCTGCCCCGCAGCGCGAAAGCCAGCGTCACAGCGGGGTTGAAGTGCGCTCCGGACAGGTCGCTCAGGCCGTAGATCAGCGCCAGGATCACCAGACCCGGCACCAGCGCGTCGGCGGCCAGTGTGGGCAGCACGCCGAGCTGGGCCAGCACCGCCGCGCTTAAACTGAAAACCACGAAGACGGCGAGGCCCAGCGCTTCGGCCAGCCAGCGCCGCGCTGTGGCTAGGTGGGTTTCTGACATGCAGGGATGCTGTCATGTTGTTGGCAATAACACTGAATGCTATACGCAGATTAGAGGGGAGCAGTCTAAGTACAGCAAGATTACCGTTTCGGGATTCCGCACAGAACGCTTCATCCCTCCACTCCCATCTAGCCGTACTTTTCCCATCTCTCGCTCCGCTCGGTTTATCCAAAGATAAACATTGGCGTACTTAGAAGATCGGCGTGCGAATGCTCCGGCGTCAACGACGTGAACCGGGCAGCTCAAAATCCGGGCCGCCTCCGAATCTCACTGCTTTTTGTCCCTACCGCGCGTCAGCACACGGAGAGCGAGATCACGAACTGTGAGGCCGGGGCGTGAACGCGGAACCAGTAGCGACGCCATTAAGCCAAAATTGCGCAGCTTCGGAGCCACACGGGCGCGGTGTGCAGCTTCGTAGCGCCCAAATGCTAGGCCGTGATCGTGCGGGCTGGCGCTCAGGGCCTGTGCCAGCTCATAAGCGCCGGCCACCGCCAAGCTCGACCCTTCGCCAAAGAGGGACAGGCAGGATGCGGCGTCTCCGAGCAGCGCCACGCGCCCCTGAGACCAGTGGGGAGTCTCAACCCTGCTGACCGCGTCGAAGTACAGATCCGGCGCGGCGCACAACTGCGCCAGCAACTCCGGCACGCGCCAGCCCACCCCCGCATATGCCGCCGCCACAAACCGTTTGACCGCCTCTGGATTCCGGTGGTCGGGGGGAGCGGTGGGATGCCAGAAGAAAAAGCCGGCCATCGCGCGGTCTCGGCCCGGATGAACCGCCACCAGCCGTCCGGGGGTGTTGTGCATCAGCACGTCCTGCGGCGACTTAGCCGGCTCTGGCAGCGCCGTGGTGGCGACATACAGGCCCATGTGCCGCACGAATTGCTCGTCTGGGCCGAATGCCAGCTGGCGCACGGCGGAGTGCAGGCCGTCCGCGCCGATCATGAAGTCAAATCGGCGGGGAGCGTGGCGCTCGAAGGTGACATCAACGCCGCCCGCATCCTGATGGAGAGCGGTGATGGTGTCGTCAAAAAGGAATTCGGTGACGTCACTCGCAGTTTGGAACAGGACGCGGGCCAAATCACTGCGGGGAATTTCCATTTCAGGCGTTCCGGCGGCGCTACGCCCAGCGGAAGTGACCACGCGGGCGAAGCGGTGGCCCGCACGGTCATAGAAGCTGATGGCCCGGACGGATGTGGAAACGTCTCGGAGGGCCGCAACGATGCCCATCTTCTCGGCGACGCTCAGCGCTGCGCCGCGCACATCCACCGGATTGCCACTGGAGCGCACGCCGCCTGCGCGTTCGACCACTGTGGGCCGCCAGCCGCTGCGGGCCAGCCAGTACGCCACCGTGGGGCCAGCGATGCCAGCGCCGGAAATCAGAACGCACGGTGGGGTCATATGTCTTTATACTTCACTGGGTGCATTTTTGCAACAAGTGAAGAAAAGCTCTCAGTGATTAGAATGAGCCACATGACTCTGCGCGAACGCAAACGCCTGCGCACTCGGCAGGCCATCCTCACCGCTGCAACGCGACTCTTTGAGCGTGACGGCTACAGCGCAACCACTCTGGACGATATCGCCGCCGCTGCCGAGATCAGCAAACGGGCCATTTTCAGTTACTTTGCCAGTAAGGAAGACCTGCTGTTTCCCGAAAGCGACGCGCGAATCGGCGCGGCCATCGACGCGATTGCGGCCCGGCAGCCCAGCGACGGCCCGGTGCAGGTCTTGATGCGGGCCATGACCACCACAGCCCAAGAATCCGATGATCTGACGGGCCGCCGGGCGGCGCTGCGACTGCGGCTGATGCGGACGGTTCCTGCCCTGCGTGGCCGGGCGCTGCAACATCAGCTCGACGCGCAGCGCGAGATTGCGCGTCACCTCGCTGCCGCCTTCCCGACCGAACTCGACCCCATCTCGGCGGCGGCTCTGACTGGGGCGTTCATCGGAGCGGTGACGGCTGTGCTAGATCTGCTGTTTGAGGGGGAAGACCCTGTACAAAGCCCGGCTGAGGTGCAGGCAACCATCTCAGGAGCCGTCCAAGTGGCTCTCGCCCCCTGGTTGAGAGCGTCCCTGGAGAACACTTGAGGATGTGTCGGACAGCGTGCCGCACATTTCTGGCGCTCAAGAAGGAGCGGGTTAGTGTTCCTGTCTGTTGGTGTGATTCAGCGGCGTCCAGCAGATGTCTTCAGGCGGAACAGGGCGGCCCAGCAAAAAGCCCTGAATGTTGTCACAGCCGAGTTCGTCAAGCAAGGCTTGCTGCTCAGGGGTCTCGACTCCCTCACCCGTGACAAGCATGTTCAGCCCGTGGGCCAGGGTGATCATCACGTTGAGCAACATCCGGGCTGAGCTTCCCTCGGCGATGCTCTCATCCTGTACGAACGAACGGTCAATCTTGAGCACATCGATGGGCAGGGTACGCAGCAGACTCAGGCTGCTCTGTCCCGTGCCGAAGTCGTCCAGCGCCACCCGGATGCCCAGATCTTTGAGCCGGGTCAGCTGTAAGGCGGCGACCTCAGGGTTGCGTAGGACGACACTCTCGGTGAGTTCGAGCACCAAGCGCTGCGGATTGAGCCCTGAAGATGCTAAAGCTTGCTGCACAGCGTTCAGCAGACCGGAGTGCTCGAATTGCAGGGCACTGACGTTGACACTCATGGTAAAGCCCCGGCTGTTGGCATCCCAGAGCGCCGCTTGGCGGCAGGCTTCGTGCAGCACCCACTCTCCGAGCGGCACGATCAGCTCGTTTTCTTCAGCCACCTGGATGAATTTCCCTGGAGACAGCAGCCCCTGAGTGGGGTGCTGCCAGCGAACCAGCGCCTCGAAGCCCACTAAAAGTCTATTCGGAAAATATGTAAACTAATGGTATGACGACGACACAGCCTCACCAAGCGCAGATTGATGATCAAGAAACTATCTGGGAAGTGCCAGATGCCCTCTGGACACGACTTG
>NZ_VKDB01000033.1 GCF_007280555.1 Deinococcus detaillensis
TTTGGTGTCGGTCGGCCACTTCTTTCGCTGTTTTCCCATAATTTCCCTCCAGTGTGCCCTACCCTCGCAAGTGGGCGGACGTTTTTGGAAGGATTTCTGGGAGCATTACCCGTTTGAATGGTATATCCGCGAAATACGCCTTAAATTTCGGACGTGGCGTGAGGTCGGCGCAGAGGTAGCCTGAACTTTAGCACCCCTCCGCTCTGTCCATCAGATACCCGATCAACCTGACAGAGCCACCGCAACAACTTGCCAGAACCCGGCGAGAAGGAGAAGGAACGCCAACTTCAGCGGCGGCGGAGCCATCCCTGCACCGTGCCGACGACTCCAGCGCGGAAGAAGAGCACCACCACGACAAATACCAGACCAGTCACGATGCCCACGGGCAGGCTGGAAGTGGTTAACTGATCCCGCAGCAGCAGTACCAGACCCGCGCCCACCGCTGGGCCAAACAGTGTGGCGGTTCCGCCTAGCAAGGTCATCATGACAACCTCACCGCTGGTGGTCCACTTGGTCACGTCCAGGCTGACCACGCCGTGGCCGAAGGTGTACATACTGCCTGCCAGCCCCGCCAGCCCGGCGCTGATCATGAAGGCGGTGAACTTGAAGCGCACCGGATTGTAGCCGATGCTCTGGGCGCGCTGTTCGTTGTCGCGCACTGCCTGCTGCGCCTGCCCGAAGGGACTGCGCACCGTGCGGTAGGCGATGTAAAAGCCCAGCGCGAACACTGCGAGGCAAAAGTAATAGCGCGTGACGCTGTTGCTAAAATCTAGCCCAAAGAGGCTGGGGCGCTCAAAGCCCTGAAGGCCGTTCTCGCCGCCTGTCACGTCAGTCCATTGCAGCGCCACGAAGTAGACCATCTGCGCGAAGGCCAGCGTAATCATACTGAAATAGATACCCGCGCTGCGAACGCTCAGGTAAGCGATGGGCACGGCCAGCACCAGCGCACTCAGGGTGCCGCCCAGCATGGCGACGGGCACACTCTGACCGCTTGCCAGCAGGTAAGCAGTGAAATAGGCGCTGCTGCCCCAGAAGGCGGCGTGGCCGAAAGACAGCAGCCCCGAAAAACCGAACAGCAGGTCAAAGGCCACTGCGAACAGCCCCCAGGCCAGGATGTCCAGCGCCAGCACCGGGTAGATCAGCCGGGGCAGGATCAGCAGCAGCAGCCCCAGTCCAATTATCCAGGCGGCGCGGATGGTGCGCTCGCGGTCATTGCGAGAGGCGGTGCGGGGAATGGTGGTCACCGTGTCCCCTCGGGCAGACCGAACAGGCCGCTGGGGCGTACCAGCAGCACAATCGCCATCAGGACGAAGACCAGCGTGTTGGCAATCGGCGGGTAAATCGCCGCGCCCACCGCTGCCAGCACGCCCACCGCGAAGCCAGTCACGACGCTGCCCAGAATGCTGCCCAACCCGCCGATGACCACCACGGCGAAGGTGGTAATGATCAACTCTGCACCCATGTACGGCTCCACCGAGTAGATCGGCGCGGCCAGCACCCCGGCCAGTCCGGCCAGACCCACGCCCACGCCGAAGACGCCTGTCACCCACTTGCTCACGTCGATCCCGAAGGCCCGCGTCACACTGGGATTCTCAGTGCTGGCGCGGATGATCGCTCCCACCCGCGTCTTCTCGATCACGAACCAAGTCACCAAACAGATCACCAGCGTCAGCGCGATCACGAACAGGCGGTATTTGGGAAAGACCACGAAGCCCAGATTGACCACCCCGGTCAGCACCTCCGGCGTGGTGTACGGCGCACTGGACACGGCAAACTGACTGAGCATCACCTGCTTGACCAGATCCTGGGTCAGCAGCGTCAGGCCGAAGGTCAGCAGCAGGTTGTAACTGGGTTCCAGACCGTACAGGCGCGAAAGGAGTGTGCGTTCCAGTACCATCCCCAGCACCCCCACGATCAGCGGGGCCAGGATCAGCGCGGGCCAGAAGCCCAGTCCGAACGCCTGCCCCAGCGCGAAAGCGGTGAAGGCCCCCAGCATGTACAGCGCCCCATGCATGAAGTTGACGATCCGCAGCATCCCGAAGATCACCGCCAGGCCCAGGCTCAGCAGCGCGTAGAACGCCCCATTGACCAGACCGTTGAACACTTGAATCAGCAGCAGTTGTGTATTCATGTATTTTCCATGACGTCAAAAGGATTGGGGGCCGGAGACGCCCGGTTCAGCGTCCCGGCCCCGCCCCCTCTAGCCGATCCTCAGAATTTGCACTTGGTTTCGGCCACGGGCGCGAACGCTTTGGCGGAGGGAATGGTGGCCACCTTGGTAAAGATGTCGCCCGCTTCCTTGGCCTGCGCCTTGGCCTTGACCTGCACGGTGTAGACGTCCAGCGTCACGCGGTGATCCTGCGGACGGATGTAGGCGCTCCGGGCGAAGAAGTCGCTGAAGCGGTAGCCTTCCAGGGCCTTGACCACCGCGTCGCCGTTATCGCTCTTGGCGCGGGATACGGCCTGAAGATAGGTCATGGTGGCGCTGTAGACCCCGGCCTGTGCCCAGGTGGGTTTCTTGCCGAAGGCTTTCTCGAACTTGGCCGTCCAGTCACGGCTGCGCTGATCCAGGTTCCAATACCACGGCACGGTGGCCAGTGCGCCCGCGTAGGCGTCCTGACCCAGCGCCGCCACGTCGGTTTCAAACAGCAGGCCGATGCCCAGACCGATGCCCTGCTTTTTCAGGCCGAACTCGTTGTACTGCTTGACCACGTTCACCAGATCATTGCCCGCCTGCATGGTGCCGAAGATCTTGGGCTTGAGGCTCTGCGCCTTCAGCAGGTACGAGGAAAAATCAGTGTTGGGAAACGGGGTGGCGTCGCTGGGAGTGACCAGCTTGCCGCCGTTTTCCTTGATGGCCGCCGTCATCTGCCGGTCAAGATCTTGGCCAAAGGCGTAGTTGGGGTAGATGATGTACCAGCTGTTGCCGCCGCGTTTGGTCACGGCGGTGCCGGTGCCGTTGGCGAGCATGAAGTTGTCGTAGGCGTAGTGGAAGGTGTACTTGCTGCACTTCTCGTTGGTCAGCGCGGTGGTGCCGCCGGTGACCACCATCACCGGAATCTTTTTGCCCTTGGCCACTTCGGAGGCGGCCAGCGCAGCAGAGCTTGTGGGCAAGTCCATCAGCACGTCCACGTTCTGGCGGTCAATCATCTCGGCAGCTTTGTTGCTGGCGACGTCCGCTTTGTTCTGGTGATCCACGCCGATGACCTGCACCTTGCCCTTGTAGGCGGCGTTGGTGGCCATGAAGTCGTCGGCGGCCATCTGCGCGGCCTTGACGCTGCCGGGGCCGGACAGCTCCGAATACACGCCCGAGAGATCGGTCAGGACGCCGATTTTAATGGCGTTGTCGCTGAGTTTGGCTCCCTGCGCCAGAGCGGCGGTCACGGAAAACAGGGCGGCAGTTACGAGGGCGGGGGCGATGATGGCAGTCAGTTTGGCTTTTTTCATGTTGAAATCCTCCAGGAGGGGAAAGGGGGTAGGCGTGTTAAACACTCAGATATTTCAGGAGGTCCTCGCGGCGGGCCACAGCGTCGGCGCGGGACACCTCATCAACAATCTGGCCGTCCACGAAGACGTAATGGCGGTCCGCCAGGCGGGTGGCAAATTTCAGGTTCTGTTCCACCAGCAGCACCGACAGACCCTCTGTGCGCAGTTTCTGGATGATGTCGCCGATGCGCTGCACGATCACCGGTGCGAGGCCCTCGCTGGGTTCGTCCAGCAGCAGCAATCGGGGGGCGCTGCGCAAGACGCGAACAATCGCCAGCATCTGCTGCTCGCCGCCCGAAAGTTTGCTGCCGGGGTGGTGGCCGCGCTCGCGCAGCACCGGGAACGCCTCGTAGGCGCGTTCGGTGGTCCAGCCGCCGGGGCGGGCGGGCGGCAGTTCCAGATTCTCGCGTACGGTCAGGGTGCTCATGATGGCGCGTTCCTCCGGCACCCAGGCCAGCCCACGCGCGGCGACGCGGTTGCTGGGCAGGCGCAGAATGTCCTGTCCATCAAAGGTGACGCTGCCGGTGCGCGAACGAAGCGCCCCCATGATGCTGCGCAGGGTGGTGGTCTTACCCGCCCCGTTGCGCCCGATCAAGCTGACGATCTCGCCTGGCTGGACGTGCAGGTTGACGCCGTGCAGAACGTGACTTTGGCCGTAGTAAGCGTTCAGATCACGCACGTCCAGCAGCGGGGGGACAGAAGGTGGCGGGGTGCTGACCGCTGACATGTGCGGCGCGGTCATTCGTCACCCTCATCGCCCAGATAGGCCTCGATCACGCGGGGATCCTGACGGACCTCGTCGTAACTGCCGCTGGCCAGCAACGAGCCGTACTGCAACACCGTGATGCGGTCCGCCAGCTCCGAGACCACGCTCATGTTGTGTTCTACCAGCACCACCGTGCGCCCCTGCGCCACTTGCCGCACCAGCGCTTTCACGCGGTCAATGCCCTCCGAACCCATGCCGGAGGTGGGTTCGTCCAGCAGCAGCACGCGCGGCTCCTGGGTCAGCGAGATGCCGATTTCCAGTTGCCGCTTTTCACCGTGACTCAGATCCGCCGCCAGCCGCGCGTGAGAGTCGGCCAGCCCCACGTCCGCCAGAATCGCGTCGGCCTGCGGGCCCAGCTTTTCCAGCCGTGAAAGTGGCGTCCAGAATTGCCCCGGCAGGCGGCTTCTGGATTGCAGCGCCACCAGCAGGTTTTCCCGCACCGTCATGGTGGGAAACACGCTGCTGATCTGAAAAGAGCGCGACAGCCCGCGCCGCACGATCTGGTGGGGCGGCAGCGTGTCAATGCGCTCCCCAAACAGTCGGACCTCGCCCGAAGTGGGTTTCAGAAAGCCCGACAGCAGATTGAAAAGGGTGGTCTTGCCCGCCCCGTTGGGGCCGATGATGGCGTGAATCTCGCCCTCATGAATGTCTAGCGTTACGTCGTTGGTGGCGCGGAAGCCCCGGAAATCCTTGATCAGATTCCTTGCCTCCAGCGCCACACTCGGCCCGTTGTCCACGCCTATCGGTGGGGCGAGCTGGGTCTGCGCCGTCATAAGAAAGGTATGGGTGCAAAATCGAGCATCGTCCTCCTTGCTGTGTCATTCGTGGGTTGTGGCACGCCGGGAAGTATAGAGTCCCGGTGTCACATCTGGGTTACAGCCTGTGCTTCAGATCAACGGGGAGACAGGGAGGGGGTGACGCCTTCCGAACTCTGTACAGCCCGTTCAGTCCCGTGACTCCCAGATGGCCTGTCCAGCCCTACGTCTACCGCGCCGTCCACCCCAGATCCAAGTCCAGCACCGCGCCGGTCATGCCCCAGGCGGCGGGGCTGGCGACATAGCTGGCGAGAGCGGCGATATCCTCGGGGTTGAGCAGTTGTTTGATGGCCGCGCTTTCGAGCATCACCCGCTGCTCCACTTCCTCAACACTGATGCCGCGCGTGCGGGCCTGATCAGCCATCTGGCCCGTGACCAGCGGCGTCCGCACGTAACCGGGGCAGATGGCGTTGACCGTCAAGCCCTGCTCGCCTGCCTCCAGCGCCGCCGTGCGCGTCAGGCCAATCAGCCCGTGCTTGGCGCTGACATAAGCGCTCTTGAAGGGGCTGGCGACATGGCCGTGAATGCTGGATACATTGATGATGCGGCCCTGCCCGCTGCGAATCAGAGACGGCCAGGCGTACTTGGACAGCAAAAAAGGCGCGGTCAGCATCACGCGCAGCATGGCGTCCCAAGTGTCTTCGGGGAAATCGGCCACTGGGGCAATGTGTTGAAAGCCCGCGTTGTTGACCAGCACGTCCAGCCCGCCCAGCGCGGCCACCGTCTCATCTACGGCGCGGCGACAATCCTCACGCTGTCCCAGGTCTGCTCTTATAAAGGTCAGGCCGTGTTCGGCGGCGATGTCGCGTGCCCCAGGCCGGTCTAGATCGAGGACGGCCACCTGCATTCCATCCGCCTGAAATCTGCGGGCGATGGCGAGTCCGATGCCGCCCGTGCCGCCCGTGACCAGCGCGGTTCTATGTTCTGGTGAACTGGGTTCTTTTGGAGTTGTCATGCCTGGAGTGTAAAGGGGAAGCGTTACCGGAGCATTCTGGGCGCAGGTTCTGATGTGTCTCCGCCGAGCGCCCGTGTGTTCGGCAGCGGCTTCAATCCCAGCTCACCCAGGGCGCTGCGAAGCTGTTCATAGACGCGGCGGGCGGCGGCGGCGTTGCCGCGTGCGTGCCAAGCCCGCATCAGGGTGTGGGCGGCGCTCTCGTGGGCCGCGTCCAGAGTGAGGGCACGTTCGGCGGCGCGAATAGCGTTCCCAAACTCCCCGACATTCAGCGCGTATTCGGCCTCGGCGGCCAGGGCTTCGGGCAATCGGGCCGCGTAACGCTGGGCTTCTTGCTGCACGTCGTCCAGATCGGAGTCGGCCACCTGACTGGGCAAAGTCAGCAGGCCCTCCAGTCGCCCTGCTTTTCCAGTCTGCGCGTCCAACAGGGCGCGGGCCGCGTGCAGATCAACGCGCAGATCGGAACCGATTTTCAGGCGAATCCAGTCACCGCGTTCCAGAAACACGCCGCTGACCGCCCCCTCCTCCAGTACCTGACCCAGCGCATGGAGGGTCACGCGAAAGTTGCGTTCGCCCACGCCAGGATCGGCTCCCGGAAACAGCGCTTCCTGGGCCGTCTCACGCGGTAGGCCAGCGTCATGCACTGACAGAAGCGCCAGCAGATCACGCGCTCTGACCCGGCCCCATTCGCGCCCCCTCGTCTCATGGCTGCGCGTGACCGACACACGGCCCAACACAGCAATCTGAACGGAGAAACCGGGCGTCTGATCGGGATGGGGCAGCTCTGAGTAACCCAGCTCGCGGGCAATGGGCAGCAGAGCTACTTGAAGTTCGGGCTGCGCCTGCGCCAACTGCGCCAGCAGCCGCGCCCGCCCAGATAAATCAGAGACCGGAGAGAACAGGCAGCGCCGAGTCAGCAGGAAAGGATAACGCGCCGCTGCCTGCGCTGCCTCCAAACCCCCACCGCTACCCGCTGCGAAACGGGCCAGCGCCACGCAGGCCAGGCCAAAGGCGTCGCCACAAATCTGGAAGGCAGCGAAGGCCGAGTCCAGTCCAGACGCGTCCACTCCCCCGCCCTCCTGTATGCCCAGCGCCGCCGCCAGATGCAGCAGGCCCGCCATGTACCCGTCACCGCCAGTCTGGGCCAGCGCCTCGGTTTTCAGCACCGTGGCCCGCGCCGGGTCACCCGCCCGGCCTACCAGCGCGGCCAGGCCCATCAGCGGCTCCACACGCAGGCGGCCCGAAACGTGCTGCGCCAGCGTCAGAGCCTGTTCGTAGGAGGCCCGCGCACCATCCAGATCGCCCGCCGTCATCCCGGCATGACCCAGCCGCGCCAGCGCCAATGAGCGCACAAATGGGCTTTCTAGGCGTTCACCCTCAGCCAGTCCGGCGCGGGCGTGTTCGGCGGCCAGGGCTGACTCTCCGCACAGTGCCGAGACGAAAGCGGCCAGCAGCAAGCCCTCGCGGTGGTTCTGGGCCGCCCGGGTGCCGCCCGCCTCGCCGCGTGCCGCGGCCAGCGCCAGCTCGAGCGCCCGCCCAAGATCGCCGCACCTCAGGGCTGCCCGCGCTCCGTTCGCCAGCTCCGGTTCTAACGCCAGCGCCTCGGGCAGCCGCCCGGCATTCAGCAGATTCTCAGCCCACATGCGCCGCAGCGTCTGCGAGTCAGGGTTCAGGGTTGCCGCCACCTCCAGCGCCTCCCACGCCCCGTCTGGCTGCACGGTATCCAGCGCCACCTGCACCTGCCCCAGCGCCCGCAAGAGGGGTGTGGCCTGTTCATATTCGGCCACCGCCTCGCCGTACCGCGACGAGAGGCGCAGGGCGTCGCCCGCCAGCGCATGCAGTTCAGGCGTCCAGACCGTGCGCGGCATTCTTCCCAGACTGCGCTCAATCAGTCCGGCCCGCCCCTGATCCAGCCAGCCTGCTCCGTGCACCGAGAGCAGCGACGCCGCCCGCGCCGTGTCGCCCGACAAGAGATGAGCCGCCAGCGCCCGGCGGGGCCGTCCGGTACGCTCAAAATACGCCGCCCCGCGCGAGGCCAGAACCTGAATCTCGGCCTCCGGCAAGCCCGCCCGCAGATGGGCGCGGAGCAGTGGATGGGCGCGGTAAACGCTCCCCTCTGAAGCGCTCAGATGTTCTGAACGGGTGAGAAAAGTGCCGCCGTTCGCCAATGTCTCTAGCAGCGCCGCGCCGTTCGGCTCGTCCAGCACGGCGCGGGCGAGTTCGGGGGTCAGCTCTTCAAACAAGCTGCCGCGTGTCAACACGCCGCGCAGAGCCGGCTCCAGCGGTCCCAGCACCTCGGAGGCCAGGTAGGCAAACAGCGTTCCCAGTTGCGCCTCGCCGCCGTCCAGATCGGCCAGGGTGGTCAGTTGAACGCGTCCCTGCGCCGCCGCCTGGGCCAGAAAACGCACGGCGATGGGCCAGCCCTCGGTCACGGTGTGGGCCAGCCGCAACTCCGCGTCGGTGGGATTCAGGCCACTGGCGCGCAGCAGCGCCCCCACCTCTTGCCGGGTGAAGGCCAGCTCAGACGTTCCCAGCCGCACGACCTCGCCTGCTGCGTCCAGCCGGGCCAGTTCCGGCAGTGCGAGCGGCACGCGTGACAGTAGTGCCAGCCGGCCAGCCGTAGTGCCGGGGAGGCCGCCGCTGAGCAACTCGCGCAGAAGGTCCCCGACAGGTGCGCCACTTAAATACTGCGCTTCATCCAATACCAGCAGACCCCCGCAGGCATCCAGCAAATCTGCCATGCGTGCGGCCACACGGCGGGGAGAAGCTCCGGCGTCCAGCAGTTCGGCCACTGCCGCGCCACCCGGTAAATTCTCGGCGGCCAGCGCCAGTCCGGCGGCAAGTACCTGCGGGTCAGCGTCGTCGGCGTCCAGGGTCAGCCAAGCATGCGCTCCCACGGCCAGACTCGCCGCCAGCGCAGTGGTCTTGCCGTAGCCTGCCGGGGCCACCAGCAGCAGCACCCGGGCAGTGTCCATCACCGCCTGAAGGCGGGGCCGGGCCAGCGCCCCACGCACCGCTGGTACCCGCGCCCGTCGCCGCGAAGTCAGGTCACGCCAGGTGAGGGTCATGGGCGAATGCTAGCAGGATGCCGCTGACGGAATCTAACAGCCCGGTGATTGAACGGCTGGTGGCAATCCGCTCGTCTGGGGTGTAGTCAGCCGTCAGCCGTACCAACCCTCACAGCGCCAGATACGCCTCGCGCACGCTGGGATCGGCCAGCAACGCCGCGCCGGTGCCTTCCTTGACCACTTCGCCGTTTTCCAGCACATAGGCCCGCTGCGCCAATTTGAGGCTCAGGCCCACGTTCTGTTCCACCAGCAGCACGCTGACGCCCTCGGCGTGGACGGCTTTGAGCGCTCCAAATACCGTCTGGGTCATCAAAGGTGAGAGGCCCAGGCTGGGTTCGTCCACCACCAGCACGCTGGGACGGCCCATTAACGCGCGGCCCACCGCTACCATCTGCTGCTCGCCGCCCGACAGGGTTCCGGCCAGTTGCCCGGAGCGTTCGGCCAGGCGCGGAAACAGCGAGTAGACGTGTTCCAGCGTTTGAGCCTGCTTGGCACGGGCCTCGGGGCGCATGGCCGCGCCCAGTTCCAGATTCTCGCGCACAGTCATCAGGCCGAACAGTTCTCGGCCTTCGGGAACATGGCCCAGACCCAGGCCCACGATCTGCGTCGGCGTGGCGCGGGTGATGTCGTGCCCGCCCAGGCGAATACTGCCGCCGGTGGGCCGCACCACGCCGCTGACGGCCCGCAGGGTGGTGGTCTTGCCTGCACCGTTTGCTCCGATCATGGCGACGAACTCCCCTGGCCCGACGCGCACGCTGACGTCCCAGAGCACCTGAATCTTGCCGTAGCCAGCGGCGAGGTTTTCAATGATCAGTTCCTGGCCTTGCAGGGCGGTCATGGAGTGGCCTCTGCGATGCTCAAACTTTCCCACAGTGCCAGACCCTTGGACTCTCCAACACTTAGACCCAACATCTCACTCACGCTCCCAGCCCCTCTTCGGTGCCCAGGTACGCGGCCACCACCTGCGGGTGGGCCGTGACCTCCCGGTAGGTGCCGTGGGCGATGACCTGCCCCTGATCCATGACCACCACGCGGTCTGCCAGATCACGTACCACCGGCATGATGTGTTCAATAAACAGCACGCTGACACCGTCGGCCCGCACGCCCCGAATTAGTTCCACGGCCTCCGCCGCCTCGCCGGGGCGCAGACCGGCCATCACCTCATCTAGCAGCAGGACGCGGGGACCCGTTGCCAGGGCGCGGGCGATTTCCATACGCTTGTCTTGCAGGAGGGTCAGTTCGTGGGCGGCGCGGGCGGCTTGATCGGCCAGTCCGGTGCGCTCCAGCAGGTCATAGGCGCGTTCGCGGGCCTGCGGCAAGCTGGTGCCGGGTTGCCCGAACAGCGCCCCCACCGTCACATTCTCGTGGACGGTCATTTCGGGGAAGGGGCGCACCACCTGAAAGGCGCGGCCCAGTCCCGCGTGACAGCGGTGTTCCATCGGTGAGTGCGTCACGTCCTGGCCCAGCAGTTCCAGCCGCCCGGAACTGGGTCGGTAAACCCCCGACAGCAGGTTGAGGAGGGTGGTCTTGCCCGCCCCATTCGGCCCGATGACCGCCAGAATCTCGCCGTCGTAGTGGTCGAAGGTGACGTTCTGGACGGCTTGGAGGCCGCCGAAACTCTTGCTCAGGCCATCGGCCCGCAGCACAACCTGACCCGTCATACGTCGCCCCCGTGCCGTCCGCGCCGCAGCAGGCCCATCAGCCCACGCGGCAGCCACAAAATGCTCAGCATCAGCACCAAGCCGTAGACCACCAGATAGCCGTTCTTGACGACGTTGTGCAGCGCTTCCTCTGCAATACGCAGCACGGTTGCGCCCAGGATTGGCCCCAGCGTGGTGTACAGTCCACCAAAAATGCTGGTGGTTAGCGGCGCGATGGAATTGGCGAGGCTGAAAGTGTCCAGCGGGCTGATAAAGAAAGTCTTGCCCGCATACAGCACGCCCGCCAGCGCTGCCAGAAAGCTGGAGATGAAGAAGGCCGCCAGCTTGTAGCGCACAGTGGAGACGCCCAGCACCCGCGCCGTTTCCTCGCCCTGCCGGATGGCGGCGAAGGCGTGGTGCAGGCGGCCTGTGCGCACCGCCAGACTCACGCCGGCCGTCAGCGCCAGCAGCAGCAGGGCCAACAGGTACTGTCCGCGCGAATCGCCGCCCAGCAGCGCCGGAACCAGCAGGCCGTTCGCGCCGCCCGCTACATCTTCGGGCAGGTTCTGGATGATGGTTCGCACGACTTCGGTAAAGGCGAGGGTGGCGATGGCGAAGTACATGCCGCTCAGGCGCATGGTCACCAATCCTAAAATCAGGCTGATCATGCCCGTGCCCAGCGCCGCCAGAGGCATCGCCAGCGGCCAAGCCAGCCCGGTTTTGAGCAGCAGCGCGTAGCCGTAAGCGCCCATCCCGTAAAACGCCGCGTGTGCCAGACTGACCTGCCCACTGCGTGCCAGAATGTCCCACGACAGCGCCATGATTCCGGCCACCAGCGTGAAGAAGCCGATTTGCAACAGGTACGCGCCCCTATCGCCCAGTGGTAGGAAGGGGAAGGCCAGTGCCAGCACGAAAAAAATTGCCAGCGGCACCAAAGCTATTCCAGTGATGTCCGGTTTGCGGGCGGCCTGCCGTTTGGAAGCGGGCGTCATCCGGTCTGCCCTCACGCCGCCTTCCTGAACGAGCGGATTACTAGGGTGCCGAATATCATCAGGAAGAATACGGCGTCGCTCCAGCCGCCGCCCCCGGGCACGTAGGTCTGCACCAGCGCTTCAGACAGACCCAGAATCACCGAGGCCCACAGCACGCCGGTCAGGTTGCCCAGCCCCGCCATCACGATGATGGCAAAGGCTTTCAGCGCGAAGACCAGTCCCACGGTGGGCGAGGCAAACAGCAGCACGCTGACCAGCACGCCCGCCACGGCTGCCAGTCCGCAGGACACGCCGAAAGCGATCAGATAAACGCGGTCCACTGGTATCCCGATCAATTGCGCGCCCCGGCGGTTCTGCGCCACGGCCCGCATCTGGCGGCCCAGCACCGTGCGGTACAGCATGAAATACAGCGCTCCCAGCAGAACCACCGCCAGTCCGAAGGCGATGGCTTTGGGGCCGCCGATGCTCAGCTCGCCAATGTTGAGGCTGCTGGCCTGATAAGGCGTGGTGACGGTGCGGGTGTTGCCGCCCAGCAGCATCAGCGCCAGATTTTGCAGCAGGATGCCCAACCCGAAGGTCAGCAGCATCTGGTTGAGTTCCGGAGCCAGTAGCACATGCCGGATGCTGACGCGGTAGGTCAGTGCCCCCACGCCGAAGACCGCCACCGCCACGATAGGCAGTGACAGCAGCGGATCAATGCCCAGAAAAGCGCTGGCCGCCCAGGCCATGAAGGCCCCGATCATCAGGAACTCGCCGTGCGCGAAGTTGACGATGCCCACCACGCCCACCGCCAGCGCCAGCCCGGAGGCCACCAGCGCGTAAATGCCGCTCTGCAACATGCCGTTGAGCAGGGTTTGTAAAAAGAGGTCCATTGGGGCTCCGTAAGGTGACGATTTATTTGGCTTCTTGGTGTTTGAAAGAAGAAAGAGGTGCAGATTTTAACTCTGGTTCAAATGTTCCAGAAACGCTGCCCCGAACTCGTCAGGCGCTTCAATGAACGGTGAATGGCCCACGCCGGGCAGCACCAGCTCGTGCCACTGTCCACCGTTAACTTCACCACGTTCCAGCACCGTTCGCATCTGGAGAAGCATCGGCTGAGGCGGGCAGACGTCCGCGCCGGGCCAGCCGGGAACCGCGCCCAGTGCGCCAAGCTGGGCCAGATCAAACAGGCTGGTGTCCCCCACGATAGCGTCGGCGTCCCCGCGCACCCACAGCACAGGCGGCGGCGGAGTCAGCTCAGCAAAGGCCGAGAGGTTCATGTATTTGGAGCTGAAGGCGTTGGCCACCCCAGCGGTTCCCGGTGCGACATTCGGCCAGTGTTCGCTGGGGGTCATGTCGCCAGGATAGAAGCCGTCCCCGGTGCGCGTTTTGAGCATGGAGGTGACCCACGCCTCTTCCTTCTGTGGGTCTGGCTGAAACTGTGCGGCGTTGAAGTAGAACTTCCGCATCACGTCTCGCGGGCTGCCCGGTGCATCCGAGCGGTCTCCGGCAGTGATCAAGGGGACAAAGGCCGCGTTGACCGTTCCGCCGCCTGAACCCGCAAAATCCGGCGTGTTGGGCGTGCTGTCCGCGCCGTGCGTGCCGCCGAAGCCGTAGGGGCTGACCGGGGCCACCAGCGTCAACGACTGAACCCGCTCTGGTGCGCTCAACGCCACCTGCATGACCACGCCGCCGCCCATGCTCCAGCCCAGCAGATGTGCGTCTTTCCATTCCAGCGCGTCCAGCAGAACCAGCAGATCGTCAGACCAGTCCTTCAGGCCGCGCGTGGCGTCAATCGGCTTGGCCTCGCTGTCGCCGTAGCCGCGCAGATCAGGGGCGACAGCGTGAATATCGTTCGGCAAGCTTTCCATCAGGTCACGGAAAAATTCGCTGTCGGACACGTTGCCGTGAACCAGCAGAAGCCGCCGTTTGGCCTCGCCCATCGCGGGGCGTTCCAATACAGCGGTTTTCAGGCGTGAGGTCTGGAGTGTTCGTGAAGTGAGTGTCATGTCGGCTCCCTGTTCCTCGGCTGGCAAGGGGACGCTCCTTCGAGAATCCCCTCTCCTGCGGAGTTGTTCCAGCCCGTTCGCTCATGCGGCCAACCCCACTTGAAAGGCAGCTGAGAAGCGCAGAAACTGTCCGTGCCTCTTTTCCAAGGGGTCAGAGTGGTGCGTGCAACCGTCGCAGCTCCACTCTGCCGCTGTGCGTCCTCAGACTCCTACTTGTTCCACACCAAAGCCTTTTTGGCAAACTTGACCGGATACACCGGTACGCGGGCGTCGTCGAGGAACTGGAAGTGCAACCAGTTGCCCGCTTTGAAGCCCTGGTACTGGGTCTTGAGGCTCTTGCTGAAGGTCAGCGTGCCGAAGGGCGAGCGCATGTTGGTCTTGGCCAGTTCGGCGGCCACTGCGTCCTTGTCCACGCTGCCCGCTTTGTTGATGGCGGCGGCCAGCGATTTGAGGTTCACGTAGGCCAGCGGCGCAAAATATTCCTCGGTCACGTTGCCGAACTTTTTCTTGTAGGCGTTCACGAACAAGCGGCTCTCGCGGTTGGGGCTGGTGGGCAGCCATAAGCTCAGGCCCGCAATGTCGTTGGAGAGGGGATTTTTCTCGAAGCCCACCGGCCAGCTCGGCGGGGTGCCGTAAATCAGGCCCAGCTTGAGGTTTTGCTGCTTGATCTCGGTCGCCAGCGGCAGGGCGTCAGTGTCGTAGCCTACCCAGTACAGAATGTCGGGCTTGGCAGCCTTGGCCTTGCTGACCAGCGGGCCGAAGTTGCCGCTGCCCGTCTTAAACTTCTCGGCCAGGACAACGTTAAATCCCGCTTTCTTGAAGGCGTCCACGGTGGCGTCGATCCCCGCGCTGCCGAAGGGGCCGTCCTCGTAGGCGATGGCGATATTCTTGGCTCCCTCCTTGACCTTGAGGGTCTTGAAGAAGCCCAAGATGGCCTCAAAATTGTAGTAAGACCACGGGTGGTAGTGAAAGAAATACTTGTGGTCGGCAAACGCGTCTTCAACGGGAGTGGCCGCCGCCCCGATCCAGGCCATAAAGGTGTTGTACTGTTTGGCCGGGCCGGACAGGGCCACGCTGACCGCGCTGCTCACGCCGCCCGCCATGAAGTCCACTTTGTCCACCGTGACCAGCTTGACGAATTCCGGCACGGCTTTGGCCGGGGAGCTGGCGTCGTCGCCGTAGACCAGTTCCAGCGGTTTGCCCAGCACGCCTCCGGCTTTGTTGATCTCGTCCAGTGCCAGGTCGTAACCGTTCTTGGCCGCCTGGCCCGAAACGCTGCCTCCGCCCGAGAGGGGAAGCAACACGCCCACTTTCACCGCGCCCGCACCGGAAACCGCGAGCAGCATGCCCGTCAGAAGTAGAGTTTTCATAACATGGGCAGTGTAAGTGAGGGGCGTCACGGGGGCGTTACAACGGTAGAGAGGGAAGGGGTAAGCAGCACCCTCTCCTTGCTTTACTGTGACCAACCAGTAACGCCCCGCGCCTACCCTTGACCTAATGAGCGATACGTTAAGGGCGGCAAAGCTGGAATCAGGCAAAGAACCGGGCGAGTGGGTTTTCTCGGCCCAGGCGACTTTCGCAGGCGTGGATGTGCCGCTGAGACTGGGCGCACAGTCGTGGGGCACACTGAACCCGGCGCGTGACAACGCCGTGCTGGTCTGCCATTACTACACCGGCACCATGCGTGCAGCGGGCCTTAACCCGGACGGCACGCCCGGCTGGTGGGCCGCGCTGATCGGGCCAGGACTGGCGCTGGACACAGACCGTTTTTTCGTGATCTGCATGAATACGCTCTCCAACGTGCAGGCCCATGACCTCAGCATCGTGACCACCGGGCCGGATACTGCTCACCCAGACGGACAAATTTGGGGGCCTCGTTTCCCGGCTTGGGATTTCGGCGACCTGCATGCCGCTCAGCTCGGGCTGATGCGTGCGCTGGGTGCGCCCCGCTGGCACGCGGTGGTTGGCCCCAGTCTGGGCGGATTGCAAGCGCTCCAGTGGGCGGCCATCACTCCCGAACTCGCGCCGCGAGTGATGGCGGTGGCGACCAGTCCGCAGATCGGCCCGGCACTGCGCGACGCCTTCACACCCTTTCTACGGCAGGTCGCGCAGGCAGGCAGCCCTGATGAAGCTTTGCGCCTGATCACCTTCTTCGGCCTGGGTGCCGACGGGATGGAATTGATGTTCCGCGACGGCAATTTTGGCAGCTACCTGTCCTCCCGCTCAGGAACAGCCAGCCTGCCACACATCCTAGATCTTGCCCGGCTGATCGAAACGCACAACCTCGCGGCTGTGGCCCCCTCCTCGGAACTCTTTGCCCGTTGGGCCGGATCAGGGTTGCGGTTGCTGACCGTGAATATTGCTGTGGATCAGTTCTTCCCTGCCGCCGAAATGCGGGCCTTCGCACAGGCTTCGGCGGGAGCGGGCGTGAATCATACCCACATGGAATTCGCCTCCTCGCAGGGCCATCTGGGCTGCGTCAATGGCACGGCGGCCTTTGCTGTTCAGTTGCAGGCTTTGCTGAACACTCCGGTGACGCCGCTTCCTTGTGTATCTGCCGCAGAATATCTGCAGCAGCTCTGACGTAGGTCGATGCTGCAGTGTCTTCAACTGTCTGGTCATCGACGTTGAAAATGACGGTGAAAAACCCGCGCGGGTTTTTGGCCAGGCTGCCAGCATAACAAAACCACCCCTGGAAGAGCGCTTGGGCCTCAGTACCCGACAGTTTTTGAGCAGGATTCGGACGCGGTTGGCAACATTCCTCTATCCAATCGTCAGTGGACCTTCTAGCTCCGAATGCCAAAAAAAGTAGGTGCCTAATCGCCGATTCATGTCACAATGAGAGAACAAATACAGTTTACTAATCCTGTTGAACTTTTTACGATTACCAAAGGGAGATTTCTGATGGCCCCCGACCTCTTGCAAACGCTGATTCGCCGAGTAGATTATGTTCACGCACGCCGGGGCGGCTTGGCGCTGGCGGTGGTCGGCGAACCGGGCATCGGTAAAAGCCACCTCGGGCAGCGCTTGCTGGCGGGAGTGGGCGGTCTGAAGCTCACGCTGCATACCCGAGATTTCGAAACAGGGTTCGGGCCATTGCTGTCATATCCAACTGCGCCCACATGGGCCAGACAAACGCTGGAACGCGCTTTGGCCGGTCAATCACCCGACGCTGTGGTTCTGGCCAGCGCCGTGAGCGCCCTCCTGGGTCACGCCGCGCCCGCGCTGGTGTGGGCTGAGGATTTCCACGAAGTGGCCAGTAGCGAGCGGGCCGCCGAATTCTGGACGGCGCTGGCCCGTCACTTAACCCACACGCACGGGGTGGCCCTGCTGATCAGCAGCCGCACACCGCTGCCCGAGCCGTTTGCCGAACAGCGCCTGATCCCGCTGGACGGGCTGACGGGCCGCGAACTGCTGGAAGCGCAGGCGGGTGCTCCGCTGCCCCCAGCTGCCCTCGACTGGATCGAATCGCGTGGGCGCGGCAATCCACTGTTTTTGCTCGAATTTTTCCGGCACCTCAACCGCAGCGGCGCACTGTATCTGGACGCTGCCGACGGACGCTGGCGCTGGCACGAGCCGCCCGTTTCCACCCTCCCGCTGAGCGTGGAGGCCCTGATTGCCGATCATCTGTCGCGTCTGACGGTAGGCTCCGGTGCGGAAACCCTGCTGGGGCTGTGGGCGCTTTGGGACACTGCCTTGCCGGGTGAGGCGCTGGAAGCCGAAACTGCCGCCGCTCTCAGCGGGCTTGATCTGGCGCAGGTCAGCGCACTCAAAACCCTGGCACACATCAGCGGGGTCCGCGCGGCACAGACCTTTGCCCATCCGCTGTTCCGGGAAGTGGCGCTGCGTGAACTTCCAGCTTCACTGCGGCGCGAGCTGGCCCGCCGCTGCGCCGAAATTCTGGAGGCCGCACCGGAGCGGGCCGCACAGTTTCTGATTTGGGCGCAGTGGCCCGCTGCGAAAACCGCTACACTCCTGAAACGTGCGCTGAAGATAGCCAGGGAACGCGGCGATGAGACGCGAGTGGCTGAATACTATGACGCTCTGGTTGAAGTGGTTCCCGCTGAACAACGTGCCGAGGCGGCCATGAAGGCAGCTCTGGCACTGCATCCCCTTCATGCCGAGCGGTCGCTGGCGCGGGCCAGCCAGGCGCGGCAGCTCGATCCGATGAATGCCGGGGCGCTGGGCCTGTGCGCCCATCTGCTGTCGACCTCTGGGCGTGGACAGGAAGCTGAGTGGCTACTGGAAGCAGCTCCCGATGAGATCAAGGCGCAGCCCGATTACTGGGCCACCCTGTTAGAAACGCGGGTTAACGCCTCGGACTATAGCGGGGCCATGCGAGTCTGGCAGGAACACGGAAGCGAGCTGGAGGGACGTCCGCAGCTTCAAACGGCGGTTGCGTTGGCACGGGTTCATCTGGGTGAATTTGAATCGGCGGTGGCCGGTATCCGGGCCGCACTGGATCATCCACTAGATGCAGCAGAACGGGTGGCGCTTTTACACGCTCTGGTGCGGGCGCAGGTCTCACAGGCCGATCCGTTGGTGTTTGTCAGCATAGCCCAAGCGCTGGAGATTACGGCTAGATCGGGACTGACGGCGGCACGCATCGAACTGCTGTTAGAGCAGACCCAGATGCTGACCTGGGCATTGCAACTGCCCGGGGCCGACGCTGGTGCTGCAGAAGCTGTCCAACTGGCAGAGACCAGAGGGGATCCCCGGTTGATAGCCCGCACCCAGATCAACCGCGCCGAGTGTCTGGTTTTTCTAGCAAAATTTGGAGAAGCTGAGGATCTGCTGATGGCCGTACTGAACTTGCTGGGCGGTGATCCGGCATCGCGCCACGCAGCGCTGACCCAGCTTTCCCTGACCCACCTGTATCTCGAGTGGGCCAGGCCAGCCGACGCTCTGATCGCCGTACGCCATGCGCGAAAAGCAGTACGGTTGGGCTACGAGGTTCACGATATGGTGCTGCTGGCCTGGCTGCTGAGTGTCGCCGCCTGGGCTGAAGCAGCTCACGGTGATCTGGGTAGAGCCGAACAACTTATCGCTGAGGGCGGAGCATTGATAGAGCAGAGCGGACAGCATGCCACCCGTCCCTCCTACACCTTCGCACAGGGCTTCGTGCTGGAGCGACAGGGACACACAGAGGCCGCCGCACAAATGTTCGATAACGCTTACGAGCAGGCCAGGGCGTTGCAAAATATCAACTTTGCTGAACGCTTCGGGCTAGAAGCAGACCGACTCCGTGCAGACCGCACGAGTGCCGAAGGACGGCTGGCCTTCTTTCAGCAGCATGAGTTGCACAGCTACGCCCGCACCGCCCTGAGTTACTTTCCGCCAGATGAGTCGGAAGCGACACCAGCGCCCAGTTTTACCGAATCCCTGCGGCTTGAAGTACTGGGCGAGGTGCGCGTGACCCAGGGCGAGCAGCCGCTACCACTACGCTCACCCGGTGGCCTTCGTGTCCTGGTAAGGCTACTCGAAGCGCGACTGGCTGGGCGTTCGGGCGTGGCTCAGACCGAACTTCTGGAGATGCTGTACCCCGACGACGACCCCGAACGCTCTGGTGCGCGGCTGCGTCAGCAGGTTCGCCGTCTGCGTGCGGCGCTGGGGCCGCAGAGCGTGCTGCGCCGCGAAACTGGCTTGGGCGCGGGTGGCGGCTACGCTCTGGGTGAGCTGGGCAGCGACGCTGAGGACTTTCTGAACACCCGTGACACGAAACTGTGGCGCGGCGCGTATCTGGCCGACTTCGAAGGTGAACTCTCCAGCGCCCGCGACGTTCTGGTGTACGGCCTGCGGAGCGCGGGCTACGCAGCAGAACCCCACGATCCGCGCGAGGCCGCCCGGCTGGGCCGCATCCTGCTCGACACCGATCCTTTTGACTGGGCCGCGCTGGCCCTGACGCTACGCAACCTGCGCCAGAGCGGCGAGATCATGGAGCTACTGTCCCTGTACGCCGAAGTTCGCCAGCGCTGCGCCCTGCTGGGCGAGAAGTTACCCGATACCTGGGAAGATTTCCTGCGAGATCAAGAGATGAGCGTTTTCTAAGAAATTCAGTTGGCCCATTGAAATAGTAACTGAAAATACTGTCCTACTCGCATGTCACCATGCGGTCGTCACGACGTCACGGCCATGTCACGGGTCTCTTCTAATCTCTAGGCAGTTCCAGAGCAGATTGACCGTTCACCGAGTAGCACGCGGCTCAAGTCGCAACGAGCGCTGAATTTTTCACCGTTGCTCCAGAACGCTGGCCCTTTCCGGCTGAGGCGGCCTCTTTTTATGGCCCAGCCTCGCTCCATTCAGAAGGAGGATAAAGAAATGAGCAACAAAGTCACGGGCAACATAGCGATTATCGGCGCAGGACAGGCAGGCTTGCAGCTGGCGCTGGGATTACAGGCCAACGGCTACGTGGTCACGCTGGTATCGGACCGAACCCCTGAACAAATTCTGGCGGGGCGGATCATGAGCACACAGGCCCTCTTCCATGACGCCTGCACCACCGAACGGCAGCAGGGGTTGAACTTCTGGGAAGCGGCCTGCCCACCCGTCGAGGGCATTGCCCTGAGCGTGCCGCATCCCGAACTGGCCGGACAAAAGGCGCTGGCTTTCTCCGCACGGCTGGATAAACCAGCCTACAGCGTCGATCAGCGACTTAAGTTTGCGGGCTGGCTGCGCGAATTTGAGAAGCGCGGCGGCAGCGTCGTGCTGGAGAACGCCGACGTCCAGACTGCCGAGCGGCTCAGCGCCGTTCATGATTTGACGCTGATCGCCACCGGCAAAGGTGAGCTGGGTCAACTGTTTGAGCGCGACGCCGAACGCAGCCCTTACAACGCCCCCCAGCGGCATCTGGCCCTGGCTTATCTGAAGAATGTCGCTCCCCGGCCAGACCACAGTGCTGTCAGCTTCAACCTGATTCCCGGCGTGGGCGAGGTCTTCTTGCTGCCGGGCCTGACCACCAGCGAGGACGGCGGCACCCAGCCCTACGAGAACGTGCTGATCGAAGCAGTTCCCGGCGGCCCGCTGGACGTGTTCGCCGGGGTGCGTGACCCGCAGCAGCATCTGGCCCTGATGCAAGACCTGCTGCGCCAGTTCCTGCCCTGGGAATACGAGCGCACCCAGCACGCTGAACTCACCGACGCCCAGGCCACCCTGACGGGCCGGGTCACGCCAGGGGTGCGCCGTCCCGTCGCCACCTTGCCGTCGGGCCGCGAGGTGCTGGGCCTGGGCGACACGCTGGTGCTCAACGATCCGCTGACCGGCCAGGGAGCTGGGAGTGCGGCCAAGGCGGCGGCGATTTATCTGGAACGGATCCTGTGGCGCGGCGAGCGGCCCTTTGACCGCGCCTGGATGACCGGCACCTTCGAGGAGTACTGGAGCTACGCCCGCTTTGTCACCGACTGGACCAATGCCCTACTGGGGCCGCCACCGCCGCATGTGCTGGAAGTGCTGGGCGCGGCGCAGACCCGGCCCGGCGTGGCGCACGCCTTCGTTAACGCCTTTAACCACCCGCCGCAGTTTTTTCCGTGGCTGGCCGATCCGCAGGAAGCCGCGCGGTTCGTAGAGCAGCACAGCAGCACCTCTCAGCCAATGACCGCCTGAACTACCCCCCTCATTTCCCACCACCCCAGGAGCACGACCATGACCAGAAACCGATCCTTCCTGCTGAGCGCCCTGACCCTGAGCCTTCTCGCCGTGTCCTGCGGGAGCGGCACGCCCCAACCCCCCCTCCAGACGCTGCCCGATCCGGATTTCACCCGCCCCGAAGACACCACGCTCTCGCCCAACACCCGCATTCTGACGCCCGCCGCTCGCACGGCGCTGGTTTCAGCCTCACCCGATCTGAGCATCCTGCGCTTTAAAACCTCGCCTGACACTGCCTTCGCGCCGGGACAGATTCTGGTGTCCCAGGACACACCCATCATTCCCGACGGCATGTTGCGCCGGGTGCTGAGCGTCAAGGTGGTGGGCAACCTGACCGAAGTCGAGACCGACCAGGCCAGTCTGGAAGACGCGGTGGAAAACGGCACGCTGATGGCCGAGGAAGAACTGTCGCTGGACGACATCGAAGAACAGGTGATCGATACCACGGGCGGTGTGGAGGTCTTCATCAACGGCCAGCCCGCGCTGGTCCCGCAGGGCCTGCGTCCCCAGGGCACCAAGACCATCGGCAAGCTGGAACTCCAGATCAAGGACAAAGTCCTGTGTCAGCTGGACGGTGACAGCAAGGTGGTGATGAACGGCTCGTTCTACGCCGACTTCAAGGTGTTCGCCAACGCCAAACTCAAGGTGTTCAAGCTCAAGCATTTCGACGCGGGCGTGGAGATGAACGAGAAATCCACCGTGAGCCTCAGCGGCGAGTGCAGCAAGACCCTGTTCAAGAAGGAAGTCGAGCTGGCCCGTTTCAAGATGCGGGTCAGAACCTACTGGATTGGCCCCCTGCCCGTCGTCGTGCGCCCCGAGATCGTGATGACGGCGGGCGCGAACGGCAAGATCAGCGCCAAGGTTGACTTCAGCGCCACCCACGAGTTCCACGCCCGTTACGGCATCAAATGGGACAAGGGCGACGGCTGGAACACCATCAGCGACCGCACCCAGTCGTTCACTTACACCAAGCCCAAGTTCTCGGCCAGCCTGGACGCTGAAGGCTATATCGGAGCGCGGGCAGGCGTCCGCTTTTACGGTCTGGCCTCGGCCTTCGTGCATCCCAAGATCTTCGCTGATTTCGGAGCCAGCGTGACCGCGCCGCAAAACACTTACCAGTGGAAGCTGGACGCCGGATTCCGTATCGGTGTGGGGGCCGAGGCCAGCCTATTTGGCCGCCAGCTCGGCAAGATAGAACGCGATCTGGTGGAATTCCGCAAGACCATCGCTTCGGATTCGGGCAAGTTCTAAGCCCAGGTTAATAGAGCGCCCCTTCTCGATCTGAGAGAAGGGACGCTTTGCAGTTTAGGGCTTGAATAGGCTGAGGGTGACCCAATAGCTTTGCGTAGATGAAGGTAAGCCTCGACAATAGGAGGCCCATCATGACGAATCGCCGAATCTATACCGCTGACTTCAAGCGAGACGCCGCGCAGCTTGCCCGAACAAATGGCAAT
>NZ_VKDB01000034.1 GCF_007280555.1 Deinococcus detaillensis
GCGCCGCCACTCGTCTCTAGGCTACTTGACACCCGCCGACTTCGAACGCCAATCTACAGCCGCTTAACCTCAACTACGCAAAATCGGGGCAAGCCCAAGGAAACTCTTAAGACCAAGCGGATGAGTGAACTCATCTACTCCACGGACCAGCAGCCGATCAGGGTGCCCAGGTCAAGCTCGAAACTTCGAGTGAAGTCAGACGTGAGCTCATTCGCTAGGCCAGGCATGGGTGATCGCGCACCTCACCCGACTACTCCAGTGCAGCCGTCAGCCCAAGACTTCGCGCTTCTAAAGCAGAGCCTGCTGCTGATAGGTTTCCAGGCCGTGCGGTGCCTGCGCACGGATCACCACCTCGACCTGGACGCTTGCGCCAGCTTCAACGAGTTGCTGGGTGATGCGCACCCGCTCCTCAGCTGATGGCCAACGCCCGGCACACCAGCAGGCGGTCGTTGCTCTCGCCCATCTCGTATCCGTCTGGGTGCTCGATGTCGCTGCGGGCCTTACCCACCCGGACCACCCGGCACAGGGCGTTGTACAGCTTCACCAAATCTCCAACTTCCAACGGCTTGACCGGCGGTTTCTGTTCCTTCGCTGCACGCAGGATCGGCTCGTTGGCCAGCTCGACGCCGGGCAACTCGACGTCCTTGTTCTGGCGCATCAGGTGCGTAAAAAAGCCGCCTGGGTTGTTGATGATGGTGTGCTGCGCCAGGCGCTTCATGTCCCGCAGCCGCTGGGTGACCAGTTCAACCGAGTTGCGGTACTTCACGACGGCCTTCAAGGCAGTCACCGGACTGACTCGCGCCGCCACCGCCGCCGCGACCACGGGCTGCAGCTCCTCCGGCAGCAGCAACTCGGGAGCCGCCTGCTCGCTGTCCGGGACAGCAATTTCGATGGTGTCCGCATGTACTTGTTCTTTTTGTTTTTGTACTGCTGACAAATACATGTGGACACCATCCGGGACAGTGACAGCTGGCAGGGCCTCAGTCACCCGGCGCAGGGTGCGTGGATTCATAGCCGGCAGGGCCTGATACGCCTCGCAGCGGTCGATGCCGAGCAAGTTGAGGAGCACCTGCGCTACGCCGTAAGCATCGGTGCAGACTTTGAGTTGCTCGCGGGCGTCAGTGAAGCGGGTCTCAAGGGTGGGCTGTGCGTCAGTTGGGACAGTCACGGGGGACTCCGGGCAAAAACCTCAAGTCTGCCAACCTGCCCGGATTCTTGACCGGGAGCGTCCCTACGGGTAAAGTAGGGCGTAGGCGAAGGCCTCGTGTCTTGGCGGACACGAAACGATTCGAAACTTTCTGGACGGACACCCTCTGCGAACAACAGGCTTCTACCTGCGCGGGGGGTGTTCCCGTTGGTCGAGTACTCGGTGACCGCCGGGATGTCGTCAGTATACGGGGAAAACCGTCGGACGTTACGATCTCGCACGGTGAGTAGCTTCAAGTAGTTGGAAGCGGCGTCTTGTGTGTGTCAGCGACTTCATCGGAAGCCCTTACTACAGGGCGTCTTCACCGGAACCGTCCCATCCGCGCCAGCAGCGACACCATGAACACCTTCCAAGGACTCAACGCCGCTGAACGTGGCGAGATCGTCGAAGCGTGGTGCGGACGACAGGAGTTAAAATGGCTGACATGACCTATCTGAGCAAGGCACTCCGGATTGCCGATGGTGCTAGGCCTCGCGTGCTGGACATCTTCTCGGGAGCAGGCGGTATCAGCCTGGGTTTTCACGCTGCCGGGTTCAGGATCGCCGCGAACCTCGAAATTGATGCACACGCTGCAGCCACGCACGGACACAACTTTCACCCAGGAAGTCCCGAGCACGCTGTGGCACGCGATATCACTGAGACCATGCCGCAGCAGCTGGCGGACGCGCTCGGCCTTGGGCCGGTCAGCGAAGCTTTCGATGTACTCGTCGGCGGGCCGCCCTGTCAGGCCTACGCCCGCGTCGGCCGCTCAAAGCTGCGCGAGATCGCTGAGCACCCGGAAGCCTTCCTGCATGACCACCGGGCCAGCCTGTTCGAGAAGTATCTCGCGTATGTCACGGCCTGCCAGCCGCTGGCACTGTTGATGGAGAACGTGCCGGACATCATGAACCAGCGTGGCGTGAACGTCGCCGAGGTGATGGCTGAGGCGCTTGATGAGGCTGGCTACACGGTCGCCTACACCCTGCTGAACGCGGCGTTCTACGGAGTCCCGCAGATGCGCGAGCGGATGTTCCTCGTCGCCTACCGTCAGGAGCTGGGCCAGCCGGTGGTGTTTCCGAAGGCGACGCATGATATTGACCTGCCTATTGGGTATGAAGGTAGCAGGCAGGTTGCTCTGAAGGTGTTGAATGTGGCTGGCGACCTGTTCGGCGAAAGCACCGACCATCACTACGTAGATGCTCCGAGAACCGTTCAGGATCCGGCTGATGCCATCACGACCGGCGAGGCCATCGGCGACCTGCCGGTGATCACTGAACACCTGACCGGCGAAATGAGCCGGGGAGCCAGACGCTTCGACGGCCCGGTGATGCCGTACCGCAAAGACGTCAGGCCCACTCCGTATGTGCAGCTGATGCGTACCTGGAAAGGTTTCGAGACTCCCGGCGGTGTGCGTGACCACGCCATCCGCTCCCTGCCACGTGACTACATGATCTTCCGCAGGATGAACCCTGGCGATCAGTACCCGGAGGCACTGAAGCACGCGCATGACCTGTTCCGCGAGAAACTCATGGCACTGGAAGACGAAGGCCGCCCGATAAAGCAGGACAGTGACTTGTGGCACGAGCTGCGCAGCAGCATGATCCCTCCATATGACCCTGGAAAGTTCCCGAATAAGTGGCGGAAGATGGAGGGCGACGCGCCCGCGCGCACGCTGCTCGCTCACCTCGGCAAGGACGGCTACAGCCATATCCACCCGGACAGCGCGCAGGCCCGCACTATCAGCGTGCGCGAGGCAGCTAGACTGCAGAGCTTCCCCGACGGCTTCGTGTTTCGCGGAACCATGAACCCGGCCTTCAAACAGATCGGCAACGCCGTGCCACCGCTGATGTCGAAGGCGATCGCCGAGAAGATCATGGCGGCTATTACAGCGGGCGCGGCACACATGGTGGGAGCGGCAGAAGAACGGGTTCTGGTTGCGCAGACGGCATGACCACAGACGTCCTGACTCCGGAGCAGCGTCACCTGAACATGACACGCATCCGGAGTCAGGACACGAAACCAGAGCTGACGGTTCGCCGGGTACTGCATGCCTCAGGACTGCGGTACCGCCTTCAGGTGCGCGACCTGCCTGGAAAGCCCGATCTGGTCTTTCCAAGGTACCGGGCCGTGCTGTTCGTACACGGCTGCTTCTGGCACATGCACGGCTGCCCGCTGTTCAAATGGCCGAAAAGCCGGGAGGAGTTCTGGAGAACGAAGCTCGGCCGGAATGCCGAGCGTGATGCTGAAGTCGAGACCCGCCTCCTGGAGACAAACTGGCGTGTTCTCACGGTATGGGAATGCGCTCTCAAAGGGAAGGGCCGGATCAGTGAGACAGAGCTGGCCAGCCGGGTGCGTGTGTGGCTGGAAGGAAGTGAGCCGACTGGCACCGTCGCCGGCACCTACGCTTCCGGTGGCTGAGGCGGCAGGCTGACCGGTACGGGCTCACTCCACTCAAGCAGGCCTGGTCTGATGGTCACCGAGGTGCTGCGTATGCCTTCCGGCAGGGTGTCCAGAATCTCAGCCACTGTCCTGGCGAGGGGCCGGGCGTCTGAGCTGACCCGGAGTACTCCGGATGTACTGGTGACCTCGGAAACGCGGTAGATCCGGTACTCCTCTGCTGAGGTGGCAGCGAAGATGAGTTCGCCTCCGGACATGTGGAACGGGTCCACGTGCCGGCCGCTGGTCGTCTTTGCATCGATGTACGTCGTACTGTCCGCGGACAGTATGGTGAAGTCGTGAGGCTGGACAGCATTCACCGTCGAGTCATGCGTGAAGTCTGTGATTCGCCCGGCTGCTTTTTCTGCGTCGAGCCAAGTGAAGACCAGGGCCTCGCCGGTCAGGCCGTTTTCATCACCAGCGCGTTGTCGGTCGAGCACCTGCTGACGCGTGACGATCCTGCGCCGCCGGAGGACCCGCTCGACAGCGACAGGGTCGCCTGTGAGTGCCGCTTCGATTAGTGTCTCCTCTTCGCTGAACACCGACAGAGGATCAACCTTCAGTAGGGCCGTCCGGGCGCACAGATTAGCCATCGTGCTCTCGGAGATGGCCACCATGTTCAGGCGGTTTCGAAACAGGTCGTCGAGATCTGCAGTGATCCCTGCCACTGTAGCCAAGCTCCTGCTCATCACCTGCAGGTTGACGATGCCCGGTGTACCGTCCGGCGCGTCGAAGAACTCCATGACGAGAAAGTCGTTTGCCTCGATCACGTCGTACCGGTCAGGGTCGCTCAGCGGGTTGCGGATAGTCGCGCCGTGCAGTCTCCAGTTCTTGCTGTCGCTTTCCTTCTTCGCCTTTGGCTTGGAGATTTTCCGCCCAACGGACTGCAGGCGGCTGTCGTCCGGCCCGAAAACGTTCAGCACGATGCCAAACTCACCATTCCTGGCGGATGCCAGCATCGGATAGAACATATCGATCAGAACGGCCTTGTCAAGGTTGATGGCTTTCTGCTTGCTGCCCTTTCTTCCCACGGCCTCGGCATCGGTTTTGATGCGCTCGAAGAGAGGCTGGAAGTACGTCAGTTCACTGTGCTGGATCCTGCGGACGGCAAGTTTTCTGGGCATGCCCTCATGTCTATCAGGTTTGCCATCCCACCGGAACTAAAACTGCCTGTTGCGCGTACAGGAGATATCTTGAGCGCATGACCGGCGACCTGAATCACGCCATCCTGCAGCGCATCTATGACCTTGGTAGGGAGAACAGGCGATGTTGTTAGGCATCCGGGCCAGAGCAGAATATCCCAAGCACTCTCATCGTTTCGTTCGTTTCGTTCAACGTGTACACTGAGGGCGGAGGTTACCGATGATCACACCTTTTTTGCCGACGCTGGCAGATACCCAGGCCGCACAACGTCAGCTTGAGCAGCTCCGCAATGTGCCCAGCGCCGCCTCGCCCCGGCTCGCCGAACTGCTGGATGAGGTGCTCAGCCAGCTCGCGGCTGGCCGGGCCGTGCAGGTGGTGGCGCTGGAGCGTGAAGTCAGCACCCAGCAGGCCGCCGAACTGCTGGGGGTCAGCCGTCCGTACTTGGTCAAGCTGGTGGAAGCTGGGGCACTGCCGCATCGTAAAGTCGGCCCGCGCCGCCGCCTGCATTTGGAAGATGTGCTGGCCTACCGGACGCGGCTCAAGCAGACCCGGGAAGACGCCTTGCAAGCCCTGGCCGATGACTTGCAGGAGATGGGTCTGGATTGACCGACCTCGCCCTCCCACGTCCGGTGGCGGTGTACGACGCCAGCGTGCTTTATCCGTCGCTGATTCGTAATCTGCTGATGCACCTTGGCACTGAAGGGCTGGTGGCTGCGCGTTGGACGGCACAGATCCATGATGAGTGGACCCGCAATCTGCTAGAAGACCGGCCAGACTTGACACCCGAGCGGCTGGCACGCACTCGCCAGCAGATGCAACTGGCGCTGCCGGACGCTGAGGTTGAAGGCTTTGAGCCACTGATCGCCACCCTGAGCCTGCCTGACCCGGATGACCGGCATGTGCTGGCTGCCGCCGTTCACACTGAAGCGGAACTGATCGTCACGCAGAACCTGAAGCACTTTCCGGCGCAAGTGCTGACTTCACACGGCCTTGAGGCGCTGACGCCCGACGCACTGCTGTGCCGGTTGCTGGACGCCGAACCTGCTGCTGGACGCGCGGCGGTGGAAAAGCTGCGGGCGAGCTTTCGCAAGCCACCCTACGACACGGCGCAGTTGCTGACACGCCTGAGTGAGGTCGGACTGGGCGAGGCGGCGAAACGGCTGGAAGAGGATTGACTCTACGCTCGCCTGGAAACCGTAGCGGCTTGGCAGGTAGGTGTCTGCTGGTCCCGGCCGCATAACGGCTCAGGTTGCTCAGGCCCAGCGGCACCGCGCCGCCCAGAGACGACACCCAGCGTATTCTGCAACACACGTATTTGCCAAGGAGACAGACTGATGCCAGTGAATATCACCGAGATCGAACGCCGACTGTGGCCCGCCGCTGGCAACCTGCGCACCGAGTACAGCACGCCAGTCCTAGAGCCGGTGGACGGCACAAAGCAGACGTTTGAAGGGGCGGTGGCGTGAAGGCAGGCGAAGTTCGGCTGATGAGCATGCTGGCGGGTGCAGACCAGCAGTTCGTGATCCCGCTCTATCAGCGCCGCTACTCTTGGAAGGATAAGCAGCGCTGGCAGCTCTGGCGCGACATCTTGCGGGCCGCAGCAGCTCCAGACAGCCGCCCTCACTTCACTGGACCAGTAGTCCAGACCAAGCCTGACACTGAGATGGGCGAGGGGCAGCTGCGAAGTTCACGCCTGATCGACGGGCAACAGCGCGTGACCACCGTGATCCTGCTTCTTGAGATGCTGGCAAAGCATCTGAAATCCAAGCCGCTGGACGCGCAGAAGCTGGGTTACACCGAAGATGACGTGCGCAACAAGTACCTGTTCAACCCTGCTCAGACCGGGAACGACCTGTACAAGCTCACGCTCAGCCACAGTGACCAAGCGACGCTGAAGCATGTGCTATCAGGCACCGAGAAGCCCGCGATGGTAGCGGAGGAGGTAATCCGGGGCGCTGAGTTCTTCCGGGAGCGCTTTGCAGAACCAGGAGTAGACGTGGCGGCGGTCTGGCGGGGACTCAACAGGTTGGAGGTCGTCCGGATCACCCTCACCGAGGGAATCGATGATCTCGGTTCCATCTTTGAGAGCCTGAACAGCACCGGCAAGGCGCTCACGCAAGCCGACCTGGTCCGGAACAACGTCCTGATGGGACTGACCGAGTCTGAGCAGCGCGATCTGAGCCAGGACTTCTGGCAGAAGCTGGAACGCCGCTTCGCGCAGGTGGAAGAGGACGCCTTCGACCGCTTCCTGCGAGACTTCCTGACCCTGCGTACCCGGTCGTTGCCCAACGAGGGCGACGTGTACGCGGTGTTCAAGGAGTACCGGCAGGGTCAACCGAAGGATCAGCATATCCGTGTGCTGGCCGCCGACCTCGAACGGCTCTCGCGTGCCTATGTGTTCATGCTGAACCCGGAGCTGTCGGAGAGTGTCGTCGAAACGCCTCTGGCGAAGAGTTCTGAAATTAAGCAGGCGCTTCTCGACCTTGCCGGCCTGCGCGTCCGGGTCGTCGCCCCGTTTGTTCTGGAACTGCTGGAGGACCGGGGCCGGGGCTTCCTGAAGTCCGACGCGGAACTTATTGCTGCGTTGCGGGTGGTCGAGTCCTTCCTGGTACGCCGCGCCGTCACCGGCGAGCGATCCTCACCGCTCAACCGTCTGTTTGCCACCCTGGGAAGGGACTTGCGTAAGGAGAATGACTACGTCCGGTCACTCGAGGAGGCGTTGGTGCGCTTCCAGGATGGAAACCACGACGGCTTTCCCAGTGATGAGGCGTTCTTGCAGCAACTTCAGGTGGTGCCGCTCTACAAGAAGGCGGTCTGTAAGGCCTTGCTGATGAGTCTGGAGCGGAGCCGCAACACTGAGGAGAAGTTTGGAGGTGTGCTGACCATCGAGCACATCCTGCCGCAGAACAGCAACCTCAGTGCTCCATGGCGGAAGGCGCTGGGCGAGGACGACTGGCGCGAGATCCAGACTCGGCTGGTTCACACTCTGGGGAACCTGACCCTGACGGCCTACAACAGCGAGCTCGGGGACCGCTCCTTCGAGGACAAAAAAACCCTGCCGATCAAGGCTGGAGATACCGAGGAGTCGGCGCAGCCGAAAGGCTACAAGTTCAGCCGATTGGTCCTCACGCACGAGCTGTGCGATAAGTCAGAGTGGAACGCAACTGAGATCGAAGCTCGGGGGCAACGTCTCGCCAAGGCAGCACTTACGCTCTTTCCGTTCCCGAAGTTTGAGGCAGCCGAGATGGCTCAGTTGCGCAAGGAAGGACGTGAGCGCGATAAAACGCCGACGGTTGAGCGACATCTGGAGAGCAGCAGCGTGACTTTGAAACAGCTGTTCAAGACAGTTCAGGACCAGCTTCTGGGTTTTGGAGTCGAGATGGACGTGTCCATCACCCAGGTGCCTCTCAAGGAATATGTGGCTTACAAGGCTGGAACGAACTTCTGCGATGTTCAGCCGCTGCCCGCCCATAACACTCTTAAGTGCTGGCTGCACCTTCCGCCTGAAAAGCTTGCGGAGCATGATCCCACAGGGCTCGGGCGCGACGTCTCAGGCAACGGGCGTCCCAGTTCGGGAAAGGTGGAGGTGGTGGTCGGAGAGTCCACCGACCTTGAAGCCTTCGGAGCGCTGGTACGCCAGGCTCTGGAGCATCAACTGGCTCGTCAGAGCACTTCTGCCTCGGCTGGAACCTCTCAGGCGGTAGAGGGGGAGATCGGGGGCGAAAACATCCAAGCCTACATCGCGGCCCTGACCATGGAGAGGCAGCAGGCCATCGCGGCGCTGGAGCAGGCGCTCATCGGGCTGGACGCGCGGCTCGTGCCCAGCCCTACCCGTTACTACGTCGGCTATGGCCCGCGTCCCATGCTGATGTCGGGCAGCGTGCGCGAGGGGGCCTACCGACTGACTCTGAACCCTGTCGCGCCTGACGAATTGCCTGCTGATCTCAAAGCCGGCTGGACAGAGGGGTCGGGTGAAGTCATGACTTTCACCGTCCACGCGGCACAGGATGCCCAGGCGGCCCTTCCGCTCATCGGTGCTGTCCTGGCTCAGAGGGATCAGGGACAGCGGTACTTTGAACCTGAGGTTCGCAAGTTGCGCCAGCTCATCCGGCAGGAGGTACCTGTGCTGGGGCCAGAGTTGCGTGTCGAGGAACACTCGGGCCTAGACCGGATTTTCCTGGGGGACCAGGACTTTGCGCGGGTCTGGTACAACCGGGGCGACCTGAGTGTCGCTGTGCGGCGTGCCTACAGCGAGTTTCAAGACTTGCAGGGCTTCGGCAGGCAAAATGAGGGTGGCGCTCTGAGCGGATGGATGCCTGACAACTTCATCGTCAAACTGACCTCCGCCGGGCAGGCTCCACAACTTCTGGCTGTCCTGCGTCAAGCCTGTAAAGCCGCCCGTGCATGAGTTCAGCGAGGCTCGCCTCGTCGAGAGACCTGCCTTTCCATCCAGCAGGAGCTTGACTGGCAGAGTCTCGACGCGATCCACGAGGCGCTGAGCACGGCCGGCACGCTGGGTCGCAGGTCACGAGCCGTCCGAAGGGGAGCGTGATCGGCTTTCAGTCGGTGGCGCGCCGGCTACTCTACCGACTGAAAGCCGATCACCTGGTGCTGGACTGGCGCAAGCAGCAGGTGCGCGCACGGGTGCGGCAGGCCATCCGCAAGGATCTCGATGAGTCGCCGGCGGTGTTCACCACGCCAGCATACGAGCAGTCAGTGACTGCTGTTTGCGCCCACGTCTACGAGTCGTACCGGAGCTAAGGTGAGAGTGTGTACGACTGAAGTGCACTCTGCTGTACTCTCAAGCATGCCGCCTCTGAAAACCATACTAGGTACTGGCGTGCGCAAAGCAGCCGCCCTCGCCGATGGGATCTTCACTACTCTCGCGGAGAAAAAGGCGCGGGCTATCGACAATCGCAAAGCAAGCACGACGACACCTGAGGCGGACACCTCTGCCACCCAAGCAAGCATCCCGCAGGCTCCAACCAACATCACACACAGCACATCGAGCGACCTCAAACCTCAAGTAGATACTGTCAAACGCTCCCGAGACAATCGAGGCGTTCATGTAAATGGCAACCGCCGCAGACCCGATTTCCTGGCGGCGCAAGTGAACTCTGATGATGGCCATGCAGACACTCCACCCACCTACGGTGCCGGGGCAGATGATTACAACTCGTTGATCGACGAGCATAACCGTCGAGCTCGTGCAGAGATTGCGGCGCTCCAAAGCATACCCTCTACCTGTTCTCTCTCACCGCCTACAGAGGTTGACCTTCAACCGTCCTTCTGGCAGGTTATGAACCCAGGTAAAACGCCAGAAGACATGTACGACATGTACAGAGAGCAGGCAGAAGCGCGGCGGGCAGCACACTGGGAGGATCTGGAAAACAATCCAAAAAAGATGCTGAAGGAACTCAAGAAATGGGATCGACACCATCGAAAATAAAGTGTTCTCGTTGAGTCCATTAGCCCGGAAGGTTCTAGGCTGCCTTGACGCCAAGTGAGAGGAGATCATCACGTCTTTGGCCTGTCTGCTCAACTATCAAGATGCTCAAAATCTTTTCAGCGAAAAACTCGTTGGAGGCGCGGCGTTTCTCATCCTCTACGCTGAACAGCAGCGGGCATCCATCGGCTGTAAGACCACGGCTAAGTGCCCTCACGCTGACTGGCCAGGGCGGGCAGTTGCGCCTCGAACTGGGAACGGCTTTGATCTTGCCCACCGACGAGTGGATCTGGCCCGATCCTGAAGCTCTGGCGTGGCACAGCGCTCACGTTTTCAGGCGCTGAATCCGAAGAGCTGACGTCGGCCGTTCAGTCCTGCTCCAGCGCCTCCATAAACTTCCGCCAGACCGTCTCGTCCCGCAACAACCCGATGAGAACCGGCATGGCTGCCTGGGTAGTCAGATCCGGGTGGCGCTCCTGGGCACGAAATAACTGTCCCTGAAACTCCCGGTGTACGGCCAGGGGCACCCGCGCACCCAGCATCTTGGTGCGTCCGTCCGTCGGCACAGGAGCCGCGAGAGCTTCGCGGCCATCTTCTGCGGCTGCCGGGACATCGGGCAACGTTTCCTGACGGCGTGTCTTGGCGGCGTTCTTGAGGTCCTTGAGGCTCATCGGCTCTGCTCCATCCGCTGAAATAACTCTTCAGTGACGGCAAGGTAGTCCTCCCAGCAACTGCGGGCGAGTTTGTTGGTCTTCACATCACGCACCAGCACGGACTGCTCGCTGGCGTCTTTGAAAGCGTCAGATACCCGGACAGTGGCGGCCATGACGGGAAGACCGAGTTCCTCAAGTACAGTGCGGGCCGTGTCCAAACGCTTGCCTGGCTTGGCCATAGTGAACAGCACGCCAAACGCCTGGTGCCCTAAGTCGCCCAAGGCTTCGGCGGTCTGGGCCATCGCGTCCAGGCTCATGTACTCCACGTTGGTCGGTAACAGCAGGAAATCGGAAGCCTCGGCCATCTCCTGCAGCTCGTCGTTCTCCAGACCGCCGCGTGAGTCGATGACCAGGGTGGTGAACTCGTCGGCGCGCTTGAAGACAGCGTCCTGGGTGCCCACGAAAAAAGGCAGCTTGCTGCCCCGGCTCCAGCTGGTGGCGCTGCGGGTTCGGTCACGGTCGACGACGGCCACACCCGCGCCGAGGCGCTCAGTGAGACAGCCAGCGATGTGGATGGCGGAGGTCGTCTTGCCAACGCCACCTTTCAACGAGGCCAGCGAGATCAGCAGTCTGCTCATATCTGGTTAGTGTATCCGTCGGTTGGTATACAGATCAACTTGTGTACTGACTAACTTGTATGTGTACAAGTTAGTCAGTACACATACAACCTTCGAGCTACTCAATCAGGCGACGCCGGCTAAACCGCACCGTTACGTGCGGCTGGCGACATGGCAGGAGAGGAAGGTGATGCTTACGCGGGGGCCGGGCGTATCTAGGGAAACCCGTTACCACGCACTACGGAGATGAATGGGATGGAAGAGAAGCTTCTCTTCCATCCCATTCATTGCTTACCTCCAGACTGGGAACTTCAGCAGTGCTTCCCGGCCGCCATGAGCCTTCCAGACTGAGAAGACCGGTTGCCATGGATCGGGCACCCAGTAAGCGATGAACCAGCAAGTAACAGTCTTGCGCTTCTCCGTTCTCGCCAAGCGCGCTCTACCGTGCTTATCTCGCCGTTTGTCGGGCTTGTCGGTACGGACTTCGCATAGCTGGTTGCGTCCGCTGGGGTAAAAACTGACCTCCTTGATGTGGTGCCGGAGCGACAGGAAGTCACGCGCTCTCCTGCCATCAGGATTGATGCGGTCGATGGCCGGGTGTTTGTACACCGGCACAACGCACGGAAGAGTCAAGCCACCCAGCAGATCTCCCTCGTCAAAGGGGTAACGGTCGTTGTCGAAGTGAACCATGTCGTACTGCGCTTGCAGATTCCCGCGAAGTTCCTCACCCTTGTAAACCTTGAGCTGATAGTGGGACTCAAGAGCCTCCAGATAAGCGGCTTCGGTGGGAAAATCCTTCGGATCAACTTCCGGTGTGTGGAGACTGGGCAGTTGAAACTTGACAAGTTCTTGAAGTGCTTCTTTCACCTGCTGGACCTGCCGGGGCGTCAGAGTTTCAGGACGATCAAGAGAAACACTGCTCAGGGCAGTGACCAGCTGCTGAACCTCCGTCCGGGCCGCTGGGTCTAAACGCAGGGCCTGAACTCTCGCCTGGTGACGCTCAGGATCATCCTGGGCGTCGCTCAGGTAAGCCAGAAAGTCCATGAGTTCGTGCAGGCGTTTCACTTGCCTATCTTCGAGGGCCTTCGTGTTGATGTCCTCACGGATAGCGGTGATCTCATCCAGTATTCGGGATCCCTGTAGAACGCCTTCGAGGATGGTGCGCGCTTCGGTCAGGAGATGGTCCAAGGTCTCCAGACTGTTCTTGAAACTCGTAGGGACGCCCTTAGAACGGCTAAGCATGTTGCGCACGCGCACTGCCAGACCTATCTGACCGTCCACGGCCTTGTCCATCCTGGTTGCCGTGATACCGGAAACCTGGTGAAGGCAGGTCAGCCCGGCGCGCACCTCGCCAGTGGCAGTGTCGAACCTCACTTGGCGCTCTGGCTGATGCGATCTGCCGCACAGGTCGCAGGCCACACGAGAGTCGAACAACGTGAAACTCGTCACTTGGCACATCTCGCCAAGGGTGACGGGGCCTTTGCTGCACTTGACCTGGAACGGCATATGAACTTGAGCCTGCTTGAGAGCTTGAGCAGTCAGTATCATCCAACCTCCGAACTGCGCAACGCGTCTGGAGCCTCCAGAACAGGTACGTTACGCCGTTGACATAATACCACAAGATGAGAGAATAGATGAGAAAGCTGCTCAAGTCTCTCAGAAACATCTTGTTTCCCTCCTGGTGCACTGCAACCTGACTTGCAAGTGTGAGCACGAAGCGCTGACACTCAGTCAACCGCTAAGTGAGGGCAAGATATTGGGCCTCAGTCACTCCGACTCGGCTGACATAAAGGTTCTCGAACGCCCGTTCGAGGATCTTTATACTTGGCCAGTTCATGCACGCCATCGCTTACTACCGCGTCTCCAGACAAAAACAAGCTGCCTCCGGTCTCGGCCTCGAAGCCCAGCAAGCCAACGTCGCCATCTTCGCCCGGTCGCGCGGATACGAGGTCACCGCCTCTTTCACCGAAGTCGAAACCGGCACCAACAAGCGCCACCGACCTGAGCTCGCCCGCGCCCTCGAACAGGCCAGACGGGAAGGTGCTGAGTTGCTGATCGCCAAGCTCGACCGGCTCGCGAGGAACGTTCACTTCGTGTCGGGATTGATGGAGAGCAAGGTCAAGTTCACCGCCGTCGACCTCCCGGAGGTGGACTCGCTGACGGTGCACATCCTCGCCGCCGTGGCCGAACAGGAAGCCAAGATGATCTCGACACGCACGAGGGATGCACTCCAGGCCGCCAGGGCGCGGGGCGTCAAACTCGGCACGCCAGGGAATCTCACGCCGGAAGCGAGGTTGCGCGGCGCACAGGTTAGGCGGCAGCGGGCGATTGATGTCTACAAGTTGGTCAGCGGCTACATCCAGCTTCTCAGGGGACAGGGCATGTCGTTGCAGAAGATCGCCGCGCGCCTGAACGCTGAGGGACACTGCACGGTCATGGGCAAACAATGGCAGCCCACGCAGGTTAGAAACGTCCTACTCAGATGCGCGCCGACTTCAGTAGAGGGGGACTGGGACTGGAGTGACTCGACTCCATCGTGCGTCCGGCCTGCAAGGAATGCCGCGAGCGACTCAGTCGCCTGAGACGTGATAAACGATGGAACAGGCGTCCACATCGCTCATGGTGCGCGGCACATGAGGTCGAGCCTCATGACTGTTCTCAAATCGACAACCTCTGGTGCAAGCAATATGGCCAGAAGCGCCAAGATCGCGGCTCCCCGCGCTACCTTGATTCATGATCTTGCCTGACCTATCGAAGCTGACCGATCTCGCGCGCTCATCCGTTCAGGCAGAAGAAAAAACCTCCGCCTCATCCCGACACTCGCTTACGACGCCGAGGTTTTGATGTCACCCACCCTGCGCTCTTCCATCCTGTACCCACTCGCTGAGGCCCGCCGCAATCCTTCGCAGAAGCAGCCAGCCAGCCATCAGGCCCAGGCGCTCAGCAAACTCCGCAGCTGGTTTGGGGAAAGAGCGCCAGTTCACGGCGGCATCCTGGTCTTGCCGACCGGCGGTGGAAAGACCTTCACAGCCCAGCGTTTCCTGACCACCCTGCCGCTCTCGCAAGGCCACAAGGTGATCTGGCTGGCCCATACCCACCACCTGCTCGACCAAGCAGCCCACGGCTTCGGACGGGTCAACCTGACCGGCGGCTACGAAGTGGGCCACGTGCAGGGCCAGCGGACTCAGCTCACTCTGCGCACGGTCTCTGGAACGCCGGAACATGGCCGGGTCAATCAGATCAGCGGCAGCGACGACGTACTGATCATCACCTTGCAGAGCCTCGCCAGAGCTTTGAAGGATGGTCGGCAGCGGGGCCTGAACGCTTTTCTAAAGGAAGCTCAGAGCTCTGGCCTGACGGTGATCTTCGACGAGTGTCACCACGCCCCAGCGAACAGTTACCGGAAAATGATCGAGGCCTTGAGGTCCGCCGTGCCGGACCTCAGCTTGCTGGGCCTGACCGCCACGCCGGACTACTCCGATGAGCGCCGCAAAGGCTGGCTCAAACAGCTGTTCCCGCAGGGCATCCTGTACCAGGTCAGTCCCCAGCGTTTGATGGCGCAGCGGATTCTCTCCCGGCCACGCATCGAGGAGGCCCTGACGCAGGTCGAGCCGCAACTGGACGCAGCGGAGTTTCGCGCTTGGACCTCAACACACCGGGATATCCCGGAGAAGGTCGTGCGGCACCTAGCGCAGAACGCGGGCCGCAATGCGCTGATCGTTCAGCGTTACCTCGAGCACCGGGAGCGCTACGGACGCACCATCATCTTTGCCGACCGCTGGTACCAGTGCGATGCCCTGGTGACCCTACTGCGGGATCAGGGCGTGCGTGCCGACGCCATCTACACCCAACAAGACCATGACCCAGGCACCACTGAGGGCCGCAACGCGCGAACCCAGACGGACAACGCCGCCGTGCTCGAGCGCTTCAAGGACGGCCACCTCGACGTGATTGTCAACATCCGGATGTTGACTGAGGGCACCGACGTGCCGGGCGTGCAGACGGTGTTCCTGACCCGCCAGACCACCAGCCGGATTCTGCTGACCCAGATGATCGGGCGGGCCTTGCGGGGCCCGCAGTTCGGGGGAACCGATGAAGCCAACGTGGTGGCCTTCATCGACCAGTGGAAACAGCACGTCAACTGGGCACGCTGGGACGACCTGGTCGAGGGAGGCACCGAAGAGGGCGACTCTCCTGACCGTCAGCGCCTGAACGTTCAGTACCTCAGCGGCGACCTGGTGTCGCGTCTGGCACGGGAACTGAACAGCGGTGAAGTCAATACGGTTCCCTTCCTCTCGCTGCTGCCCGTCGGCTGGTACGCGATCAGCTTCGACGCGGCGGTCGAAGACGGTGAAGCCCAGGAACAGCAGGACGACATCGAGACGGTGCGACAGCTGATCCCGGTCTTCGACCAGGATCTGGCCGGGTACCAGGCCCTGTTTCAGGAAGTGGCGCTCGATTCAATCGACAGTTTCGCCGATCTGATCGTCACACCGGAAGAGCGCGACCTTGTCGCGGACTGGACCCGCCGGTTCTTTCCCGAGGGTGAGCGGCTGACCCGGCTCGATCAGGACTTGATGGCCGTGCTGCGACACGCTGCTTTGAACGGAGTCTGGCCAGCCCTGACGGCGTTTGAGGATCGGGAACTCTACGATGTAGACATGCTGGCTGGGAAGCTGGCATTCGAACAGGGACTGGGGATGGTGCAGATCGACCAGACCCTGAGAGCCGAGTACGCCCGATCAGACCGGCTGTGGCAGACCCTCTACCCGACCTACACCCTGCTCAAGCAGCAGTTCGATCACAGCGTCAACCAGCGTCTGAACCGGCCGCAGGAGGTGGCCTCTCCCGAACTCGGCCAGGTCGGCGAACTACCCGAGTCGCCGGAAGTTCCCAGCGAAATCAAGGCGGCCGTCAAGAATCGTGACCGCTGGTGCCTGTGCTGCCACCGGGAGGGCCAGCGCCTGCAAGTCGACCACATCCGCCCGCGTTACCTGGGCGGCACGCACGACGTCGAAAACCTGCAACTGCTGTGCGCGGAGTGCAACCGCAGCAAGGGAACGGCCGTGATGAACTTCCGGGTGACGCGGCCTCAGGGCCTTGAGCCGGCTTCCACGCCCGTCTTCCTGCGGGCCTTCGCCGGAGACGCCCGCAACTCCGATGATCTGGAACAGTACTTGCGGCGAGCGGTCAACCTGCACTTCGGCTGCGCGGCCACCGCGATCGTGGTCATCCGTCAGCGCGGAACCAACCTGCGCCGCTGGAGCCTGACGCTGCACCAAGGTAATCCGCCTCAGGGCCTGGAATCGCTGCTGCGCAAAGTGGTCGACGAGGTTAACAGCTTTCGCCGGACAGAACGGGTGACTGAAATCGAGACCATCGACGTTCACACCACGTAAGGTGCAGCTGTGGGCCGGAGGTGTCATGAGCCGACACGCTAGGCACCGCAGCAATGATCTGGCACGTTCCCAGATACAAAAGGAGCATGTGGCCAAGTACATCGACATCAAAAACGTGCTGAAAGAGAGAATCGTCTCCAACTATTATCCGGTAGATCTGCCTCTGCCCACAGAGCCTGAGCTGGCAGAAGAGCTGGGCGTGGCCCGGATGACCCTGCGGCGGGCCATGGACGAACTGGAAAAGGAGGGCAGCCTGCGGCGGGAACAGGGCCGTGGGAGTTATCCCACAGGCCGGCGCTTCTACCCAGGGTTCTTCGAGTCGCCGGAGTTCGGCCGATGGGCCGAGACCACTGAGCGGCGCACGGTGGTGTTGAGTGTTCAGACGACGCAAGCCACGCCTGAGGTTGGTGCGCTGCTGGACCTCCCTGAACACGCTCCGGTGCTGACGCTGCGTCGGCAACGCTGGGCCGCCGGACGACCGCTGATGGTGGAGCACTGGTTCATCAGTGCGGCCCTGATCCCGGACGCGTTTTTCAACCATATGACTGCCGACAGTCTCTACGAGGTGCTCATCTCCTTGGGCCTGACGCTCTCTCACGTTCAGCAGGACCTTCAGGCCGTGAGTTTGAACGTTCAGGAAGCTGAAGCACTGAACGTTCAGCCAGGAACGCCAGCGTTCCTGTTGAGGCGCACAGTCTCCGACGCGGCGCAGCGAGTTCTGCATGTGAAGCTCTGGTTCAGTGGTGACGCACCAGCGTTCCATGCGGTCTTCAACCAGTGAAATCAGTCGTGCTCATGGTCCACCGAGACGCTCTGGGCGTAACCGCACCAGAGGCTGGATCGTTCGACTCCTCCAGGTCCTTCGGCGGGTGACTGACAAGAGGGCAACAAGTTCTCCCTTAGGGCGCGACTTGGCTCTGTCGATCAACAGGCCGAGCATCATATCGGTGCTCCTGACTCTGCGAACGGACTAAAGGCATCGTGGTTTCACAACTCGGAGTGACACAACCGGTTCTACCGGGCTGACTTACAGCTCAGGCGGAAAGCGAAGCCAGTGAATCAAAGTGGCGGCCAGTTGGAGGAAGCGCTACGTGGTCGTCAAGTTCCAAGTCCATAGTTTTCCAAATAACCTCTAAAAACTTTTCTAAAGCAAAGACAGGCAGGGAGGGTGAAGAGAAAGTACTGGTGTCAAGGAGACACTATGTACAACAAGAAAAACAGCAACAGCAACATCAACACTTACAACGTAAGAGTCTTGCGGCCCGGCTACGCAGATATTGGGCAGGCTATGGAGCAAAACCAGTTCAAGCGGGCAGAAGGGTACCGTAGCGGTGGTGGCCAGGGCCAGTTGTGGCAACTGGCAGGTGGGCAGGCGACCGATCAGGCTGCCCTCGATGACCGGTCGTTCGCCATGGGGCAGACCGTCATCCAGGCCAACATCCATCAACTGCCCGGTGAGGCGTTCGCGGCCCTGGTCACAGGCTCCCACGGTCAGTTCGAACGTCAGCGCGACATCAGTCGGCTCCTCACCCTGGTGGGCATGGGGGCCGGTGCGGTCGTAGGGGCCGCTGCACAGACGCCCGCAGATGCTCTGTCCCGCCTGAGTCTTCCGAGCTGCGTCTGGAAGCCCAGTGAGACGCGCTTGATCCAGCAGGGCCACGACTGGCTGCTCTCACTCTGTTTCGAGACGGCTGGCGGCTGGACGCCGCAAGGCAGACGTGCAGCCGCGGGCGTGGACATTGGTTTGCAGCCTCTGGCAACTGCGGTGATAGGTGACCGCTTCCTCGCGACTCAGGGTCCAGACGAAAATCAGGTTCGGCAGATGAACGGGTTCAGGCCTGACGTGGTCGAAGTCGTCGAGTCTCTCCTCGCGGGACAAGGACTCGACTTGCTCACCGATGAACTGATACGGAGTGCTGGATACGTCGCGGTAGAAGCGTTGACCTTCAGCGGTCTGCGTGAAAAAGACTCCTTCAAACGCTTCGTCAGCCGTGCTCGGGCGTCTGCTGTCGTGGATTGGCACCAGTGCTGGTTACCGCAGCAGCTGCGTAACGCCGGCATCCCGTTCACTCGGGTGGATCCCAGATACACGAGCCAGCAGTGCCAGTGCGGATCCCGCATGACTGAACGCGACGGCAGTCACATGCACTGCTACGCGTGCGGTTGGGAAGGCGACGCCCACAGGAACGCTGCCCTAAATATCTGTCGTCTGGGTCAAAGCCGTTTGCGCCGGGCTTCCTGACGCACGCGCGCATCCTTAGAGAGGAGGGCCTCCTCTCTAAGGATGCGTAGCAGTCGCCGGCGTTGCCGCTCCGCGTCCAGTGCCGGCGATGTCTGTAGATGTGACCTGATCCTACGCATCAGATGCGGCTCGTAACCAAGAGGAGGCAAAGGCTGAGTGACACTGGCCAGGAGGGCCGATTTCCAAACCCACCAGGCAGCCCACATCTGCTGGCGTAAATCGCTCCCAGGCGAATCATCCTCGGACTTCTGCTCGAACACCTGTTTCAGTGCCGAAAGACTCTTGCTGCTTAGAGCTGCATCCATCTGACGCAGTTCAGTGATGACACGCGCCAGATCAGGGTCATGCCGTTGTACTTCACGCCACATGTCGGAACTTTGCACTTCGGTGAGGGGTGCAGCGAAAGCGTCCGGCTTCAGCCAGTCACTCTCCAGCTTCCCAAGATTGATCTTCAACTCCTTGAGTTGGTTCTTTGCCTGCTTACAGAACTTGACCACCAGACCACGCGCGACGAACGGTTTCAGTACCACTTTGTTCCTGCTCAGCCAAGGCCACAACTCCGTCTTCAACTCTCCAGTTTGCGTCGTCAGCACAATGGTTTCGTAGCCTGTCGGCGGCTCGTGTTGCAGCAGCAGCTCCCTTGCAGCTTCCGCCACACGGACGTGCAGCTCCCTTGGACCCTTAGCCACACGGACGTGCGGTGAGGGGGACCGGATATCAACACACCGGATATCAACGACCGCACCGGACGGTACCGACAGCACGAGCCAGGCCCGGGTGGCTGTGCGCAACTCGCTGTACACCACAACCTCAGACCAGATCAGATCTAAAGGGAGCTGAGGCGCGGGGGCTTGCTGTTGGCGTCGCCTCAGCTGCTTGACCGGCACACCCGTCAGCCGGTGCAGCATCGCGGCCGACAAGGCAAGAAGCGCCGGCTCCCGCAACCAGGTCTCGAGGGCCCTGGCGACCTGTGGCTGAAGTTGTGTGCTCCCACAACTCGGACAGTCGATCCTGCTCGGCAACAGAAGCACGACCCGGTCCAGCCCACGCGGCAGGTGCCTCACCTTGATGGGTGTTGCATCTGCCGCCGGCCGCACGTCTGTTCCACCAGCACCACACCTAGGGCACACGAGTTGATCGGCGGGTGGAACCGCCAGGATCTCGCGGTGCTCAGCGGGGGAAGTGTGCAGGAGGGACATGAGGCGTTCCAGCGACCGCTCCAGAGGCATCAGACGATACAGAGCGATAAGCCGCCGGATTTCCCGGTTGATCCGCTCAGCCCGCCCGGTCCCTCGAAGGGTATGACCTTGACTGCGTAACAGTGCGGCTTCCCAGACTTCCTCCTGCCAGATATTCATCAGGTAGTCCACTTTGCTGTAGGGTTCGCGCCACGCCTTGTCCTTGACCGTTTCCCAGAGGTTTTCCAGATCACGAAAAAACCGGTTCACAGCTGTCTCAGAATCCAGAATCCACAGCGTATTCAAGTGCGTGTGGAGGCGTTGTGTCCACTGATACTGCTGACAGCGCCGCCTTTGCCCGCATGTACAGGGCTGTCCTTTGCAGCTCTTCACGGCGCTCCACTGCCACTGTTCGAGATCCTCTTGGCACCACTCCAGGGCCGCTTGGTGGGCCGCAGTGAGGTGACGCTGGAAGTGGAAGCGGTCAAAAACGATCGGCGCCTGTGGCAACACCTCTAACACCGCGTCACGAAAGGGCGACCACATGTCCATCGCAAAACTGCTAAGTCGAGGTCGCTCGGCTTGGACTTTGTGTCCGTACCATCCCAACACTTCGCGCAACATCGGCCGGATTTCCGCTGGCTCACGGCCACGGCACAGGCCCAACACCCGCTGACCCAGCGGCCGCCGAGTGTCACTGTTATCAGTGATGACTGTCCAAAATCCAGAATAACGCTGGCCCGCCCGGTGGCCAGCAAGGTACAGTTCATCGATTGCAAGATGTTCAGGGATGACCACTGGACGCCGGGAAGTCCAGTGGTCATCCACCCGGAGCAGCTCAGACGCGGGCAGACTAAGAGGCAGGCTTCGGCGCAGTGAGCCGGAAGGGAGGATATGCCTTGCTGCCTCCTGAAAAGTTTGGAGGTCTGCCGTCGCTACTGTCCCCTCTGGGCGGCCCTCCCGGCGGCTGGATGTCACGTCATCAGGAGCAAAGTAACTCGGAAGTGGCGAGGTGAAACTTCCAGTGGGTGTGCGCCATCGACGGTAGTGCATGTTGAACCTCACCAGCTGGAATCCACTTGGTGCATCTGCCCTGACGAGCTTGCGCCAACCGTTGCCTTTTGCCGCACCTGTCACGTCGGGTCGTCCTGTGACCTGAAGTTCAACTTCCCAGCAACGTTCTGCTGCGTCCCAGACGGCAGGAAGGGCTACCCAGGCATCTTCTGGACTCTCAGAAGTCCAGAAGATGCTCCCTGAGGGCAGAGCGTGGGATGGAACAACGACGTAACTGAGCTGAAGTCTGGACACCGTTTATCTAGTATCTCTTACCACGGTGATAGCGCACCTCCCTCAAGGCAGAGAGATGAGAGATACAGGGCAGAAACTTCAACTGACCTAGGCTTCTGTGGAGAGTAGCCGGGGAACGCTTCTGCTTCTGCACTCTGTCCTCTACCTTCTGCCCCCTGCTTTCTGCGCTTTGACCTGCGTGTTCTTCTCGTGTCCCACACACTGCGGCTGCAGTGCAACTTGGGAACACTGGGCGAATGGGAGCGGCGCGCGAGCTCTAGATCTTCTCTGCTCCGAGCCGAGGTGGGGAGCGAAACACCAAGCGTACGCCGGTCAGCAGCCGAGTTCTGGCGCGGACCTGCTCTCCGGGCGATGTGGATGGTAAGCGCTCAGGGTAGCTGCGATCTCAGAGAGGATGAGTCAGCTCATGTCTGCCACCGGGTCCGGACCGAGCGTCGCCACCAAGAGTTGCTCAGCGCAAGGCCGGCGGGTGGCCTTGTCTACTGGGCAATCAGCCGCTGATTAAGGCACGGAGCTTTTCGTGGAGTCATGGAGCTTCTGACTCGAGAAGCTCACCTGCAAACTTGTCTTGATGAATCCACTCGACTGGGACCTGAGGTCTGATCTGAGCTTGGAGCTGAGATCCAAGTCGAGGTCAGGCTCAGGACGCAACATCAGGCCACCCACAGCACTAAGCCGACTAGCAGCCGATCAGAGCAAGGAGCTTCCAGCGGAGTCATGTGACGACTGAGCGATCAGCGTATCTACGAACTTTACAGCGGTGAGTAGACTCACCACTGAGCTGAGAGCTGATCTGAACTTGGCCGTGAGCTTCAAGTCGAGATCAGAGTCGAACCTCAACACTAGGTGAGGGTGACCCAGTTTTGCGTAGATGGAGATAAGCCTCGACAATAGGAGGCACCATCATGACAAACCGCAGAATCCATACCGCTGACTTCAAACGA
>NZ_VKDB01000035.1 GCF_007280555.1 Deinococcus detaillensis
AACTCATCTTACGCCGTCCAGATCGATCTGATGCTCGCTTTACGTGTTTCATCCCAACCCCCTGATTTGAGGTGTTGCGACGACCACTTGAATTCACCTTGCACCGTCCCTTTAGCATCTTCTGGCTGTCGCTGCAACCCCTATACCGGGTTTTGTGACTCGGCTAGACAGACCGTCTAAATCTGCGGGCCGGATTACAGGCCAAACCAGTTCATTCCTACGAGAGCGCTCAGGGCACTCTCCAGACCATCCTCCTCGGTTTCTCGGTACGCTGGCCTGCTGCTGTTGTTCCCCAAGACTTTCCGAGTGTAAAAGGGGGAGCTTGGCTTGAGTTGTCTGGCCAGATCACACCACACGCCCGGATACCGGGTTTGTGCCTCAGGTGCTACCCTTTCGTCATGCCTCTACTCGACACCGTCCGCAACCTGGCCCCTTACCTCCAGTCTTGGCTGGAATACCAGCGCGATCTGGCACGGGTGCCGGGCGTACAGGTGGCGGTGCGGGTCGGGGGTGAGCTGGCGGCGTCGTTTGCGCTGGGCGTGGCGAACGAGGCCATCGGGCAACGGCTCACCCCGCAGCATCTCTTCCGGATCGCCTCACACTCCAAGACCTTCACGGCCACAGCTATCTTCCAGCTGGCCGAAACCGGAAAGTTGCGCTTGGACGATTTGGCGGGTCGCTGGCTGCCGGAACTGGCGGGATCGCCCGCAGCGGAACTGACAGTGCGGGCTTTGCTGGGGCATCAGTCCGGCATCAACCGCGATGGGGCCGACAGCGACTACTGGCAGCAGCTCCACGATTTTCCTGACCGCGACGCTCTGGTGGCCCTGTGCCGGGCAGACGCCGTGTTCCCGCAGAATCAGTTCTTCAAGTACTCGAACATGGGCTACTCCCTGCTGGGCCTGATCATCGAGGCGGCCAGCGGCCAGACCTATGAGGACTACGTGGCCGCGCACATCACCGGGCCGCTCGCGCTGACCAACTTGGGGCCGGAACTGCCGCGAGAACGCGAAACTGAGCTGGCCGCCGGACACAGCGGACGGCTGGCAGGCAACGATGCCCGGCGGGTACTGCCGTCCACAGACACGCGGGCGATGGCAGCGGCCACGGGTTTTTACGGCACGGCGGAGGATGTCACGGCCTATTTTGCCGCGCACGCGCTGGGACGCGGCGAACTGCTCACGGACGCGTCCAAACGTTTGATGCAGCGCAAAGAATCCGAGATCAAGCGCCCTGCTGAGCGCTGGTACGGGCTGGGACTCTTCGTCGAGAAGATCGGGGGCCGCACGGTCGTGGGCCATTCGGGCGGCTTTCCTGGGCACATCACGCAGTCGTGGCTCGATCCGGAATCTGGCCTGAGCGTGTCCGTCCTCACGAACTGTCTGGGCGGCCCCGCCACCGAATGGGCGACGAACCTCATCAAGCTGATTGATCTGGCGGTGAACGCGCCCCAGAAAAAGATTGCCGACGCGCCGGGCTTTGATCTGGACACTTACACTGGCCGGTTTGCCACCGACTGGGGCGTATTCGACCTGGTCAATCTGGGAGGCCGCTTGGTGTCTCTGACGCCGCAGGGCGACTCTGCCATGAGCGCCACGGAACTGACTGTGGTGGACGCCGATACGCTGATGCCTGAACCGGAAGCCGGCTTCAGTGCAGTCGGTGAGCCGTTTGAGTTTCATCGCACGGCGGCGGGCGATATCGAGTGGGTGCGTCAGGGCGGCGGGCGGGCCTGGCCCGTCGCGGCGTACCGGCAGCGTGTGGGCCTCGCCCCACTGCCCTGAGCAGTGACGTAAATGGCCAGCTCCATCCAGCTCCTGACCTGCGCTGAAACTGACCGGCACAGCTGCGAACAGACGCTCAGTGACGCACTTTCAACTGGCTGACGGTTCGATCAGCCGCACTTCTACCCGGTTGCGGCCCCCATTCTTGGCCGCGTAGAGCGCGTCATCAGCGGCCCGGATCACGTCTTGTAGCAGCGTCGTGGGTTCCAACCGGGCAACAGCGGCTCCCAGACTGACGGTCAGGCTGAGCTCAGGGCACACGGTGGACCAGTCGTAGTCCTGGATGGTTCGGCGCAGGTGCTCGCACACCGCCAGAGTGTCGGTCTGGCTGGTTTCTGCCAGGAGCAGCACAAACTCCTCGCCGCCGTAGCGGGCCAGCAGGTCTCCACGGCGCAACTGGCCCCGCAGCAGCCCGGCCACCTGACGCAGCACCTCGTCGCCGATCAGGTGCGAGAAGCGGTCGTTCACCGACTTGAAATGATCGATGTCGCACACCACGATGCTCACCCGTTGGGCCGGTGACAATTCGGACAGCGCCGCGTCGAAGGCCCGCCGGTTGAGCAGCCCGGTCAGCGCGTCCTCATTGGCATGTTGTTCAAGTCGGGCCATGAGTTCGGCGGTCTGGGCCTGGGCCGCCAGCAGGTCACGGTTGGTGGATTCCAGACGGGCATTCAGTTCACTCAACTCGGCATTCCGGTGCTGGGCTGTCAACCGTTCGCGTTCGGCCTGTTCAAGATCAAACCGCACTCTCAGGCTCTGAATCCGCTGATCGGAAGCGGCGCTGAACAATTCCCCCTTGAGTTGGAGATGCTGTTCAATGTGATTGAACGCTTCCCGGTACTGGCCCGCCTGCTGGCAGAGGTTCGACAAAGCCAGGTCAATGGCGCACAGCTTGTCGCGGAGCTGACCCTGCTCAGCCAGGGTTCGGGCGCGGTGCAGGGCGCTCTGGGCGTCCTCCACCTCACCGGACTCGCCCAGCAGTTCGCCCAAACGCAGCAGGCTCTCAGTCTGCCCCTGCTCATCTCCAATCTTCTGGCACAGCTTCAGGCTCCGCTCAAAGAGGTGACGCGCTTTTTCCCGGTTCCCCTGCTGCTGCGCTGCCCGTCCCAGGAGCAGATCGAGACCGGCTAGGCTGGCTTGATCTCTGGTCTCCATCAGCAGGCGGGCCTTTAAGTACATGGTCTCGGCTTCCGGAAACTGCTTCAAACCGAAGTGAGCGTATCCAGCGTTTTGGAACACCAGGGCGTCCAGCATGGGGTCTTCCTCAGCTTGTACGTTCAGGCAGGCGAGGGCGGCCTCCAACGCGTCGTTATACCCCCCTATCTCGTTATAGGACACACTGAGATTGTTAAGGGTGCGCCGTTCCACGGAGAGCAGAGCATGTTGCCGACTGAGGTCCAGAGCCATGAAGTGGTAATGCAGTGCATTGGGATGATCGCTCATAGTGCTGTAGGTTGCCCCGATATTGAGGAGCGCGTTGGCCTCGTCTTCGACATTTTCTAAGGTTACACTCAGGTGCTTGACCTGCAAGAAGAGTTCCAGAGCTTCGACTGGACGGCCCCGGCGGGCCTTCACGATGCCCAGTACGTTTAGACTGTCGCGCTGGCCCTCCTGATCCTCCAGTTCCACGTAGAGGTGCAGCGCCCGCCGCAGTTCCGGCTCCGCCGCATTGAAATTTCCCTGATTCATCAGTCCATACCCGAGATAAAGGGTGGCACGAACCAATTCAGCGGTGTCCAGTGGCTGTTCCAACAGTAGACGCGAGGCGCGAACACATTCCTGCGGGTTGCTGCCTTGGCAAGCCCAGGCCGTGTCCAGCAGCGCCCGGATCTGATCCAGGGAGAGGGGAGAGGCATCGGAGCTGGGAGCCGGCGTGGATGACGCCGTTTCAGGTGAAATTGGCCGTTGGGAGTTGGCGAGATCTTTCACTAAGCGCATCCTGGTCACATCAAACGAACCTCAGAATGTATTTTACTCGTTCCCCCCTCACAGCAACATCTCGGCTGCTTGAAAGAGCATTCAGGTTTCCATCTTCTGCCAGACTTTCCAGCTCCTGATCCAGAACTGCCCTGCCCGGTCATAGGCATACACTTGAGCGTTCCCCTGAAGCTCGTCAAGCATTCCGGTGTCGAGGAACGCCAGTTTGGTGAGCACCTCCGCGTTGGTCGGGCAGTTCGCGACCACCGTGACCTGAATCAGATCCGATTCGAGCGGGCGTGCCGTGCGTGGGTCGATAAGGTGATGGCCGCCCTCCCACGCCCGTTTGAGTGTGCTGGAGGTGGCCACGCCCCATGTCCCTGCCGGACAGTCCAGATACAGCGGCGTGCCACCAAGCGGGTGCGCGATCTCCACGGCAAAAGCCGCAGATTGCCGGGTGATCAGGTCGCCGCCCGCATTGATGAAGCCGTCTCCAGATATCCGGGTAAACGCGCGTTCGGCGATCCAGGATTTCGCCGTTCCGCCCAGATCGAGCCGCAGACCGGCGGCTAGGCGGATCACCTCTGGGGTGCAAACCACTTCCGAGGTGTCCAGCACGGTGGCCGCCGTGCCGCGGCGCTCACCGATTGCCTGCGCGTACCCGGCCACCTCCAGCGCTGTCAGCACTGCCGGAGTCACCAGTCCGGAGGTTTCGCGGGCCACCGAAAGAGCGTGGCCGATTGCCTCAACCAGAATGCCGGGTGGGGCCCGGAGGACGCCCCGGGCATTCAGTTCGGTGAGCGGCGAGGCCTGGAAGCGGGTGAGCAGCGCTTCAGCCTGTTCGATCTCACACGCCGCCGCCTCGGCCCCTTCGCCCTGAATCACGATCTGACTGCCGAGCGCGTGCAGCGAAAGCGTCCGGCTCACCTCCTGCCAGGCACCGGGGGGCCGCCGCGCCTGCTCACCTCCTCTGTCAGGCGCAGCCCGAAAGTGAAGAGAGCGCAGGTGAGTGCCGTGCCGTACAGCACACCCAGGTGATCGCTGCCGGTCAGTACGCCGTGAAGCGTCAGCATGCCGAAGGCTGGATACGCTGCCAGGTGAAGGGCCCGCCAGACCTTGAGGCTCAGCCGCTTTCGCCATCTGGTCGAGAGGTACACCAGGGCCAGCCCATACAGGCCGAGGGTGCCCAGTCCGACGGCGAGCGGCGCGAAACTTGACGCTCCGGGCAGCAGTACGCCGCGCAGAGGCTGAGCGTACTTGCCGTCCACCATCAAAAACAGCCCGTGCGCTCCTCCCATGATCAGCGCGAAACCGCTGAGCAGTCCGTGCCAGCCGTACTGCTGGGCGCGGGCCAGCCAGGCCGGAGCGGAGCGGCTGCCGAGCAGGGCTCCGAAGGTTACCGTGACCGCTAGCGCCAGGTAGGCGACGATCCCGGTGGCCCGCAGCAGCGACCAGGCGAGCGGGCCGGGGGTCAGGTGCAGGGCGCTGAGAACGAAACTGCCCAACAGAAGCGTGCCCAGGGCCAGTGCCAGCAGCGCGTTCCAGCGATTTGCGCTGACGGCATTGGAAAGGGTGGCGGCAGGAAGAGGGGAGCGGGTTTGGGCTGACGGCGTGCCCAGAGAGAACTCCCGCGCACCTTGAACGTTGGGCTTGGTCATGGGTACCTCCGGAACGATTGATACTGAACGGAGCAACACTTTGGAAGGAGTGCCGGGCGATCGGCACCAGGGGCGGTCCGACACCTGCCGACTTGACCCTCAGGCAGAGATCAGCTGAGGACGCATTCGCACCTGTGTGACGGACAGTGCCACGAAGGCGGCCTCCGCCACAAGCGAGATGATTCCAGCCGGCTCGCCCCAGTTGCCGATGTCGCCGGTGGCGTTCGGTAGACCGGTGGTCCGGGTCAGCACGAAGCCGATGATCGCTCCCAGCGAGATCAGGGTGCCCAGTGCGTACCCCTGCCGCCAGTGGGTACTCAGCAGCCAGGCTCCAGCGGCGGCACACCCCGCAACGAGCAGGATGTACATCCAACCCAGGTACGGCGTTTCCCCGAGCTTGCCGGGAATATCCCGGTAATGCATGAACGCGACGACCGTGAGCACAACGAGTGAAGTGAGGCGAATTAAATTCATGGAATCTCCCTGGAAACGGTGGCGAGCAAAACGGAAACTGAACTGGCGGGCGGCAAACAACTCAGCTGGCAGAGGTGGTCGCGATCACCGGGGCGGCCGGTCTGCGGACGATCCTGGGGACAGCCTGGCGGACGAGGGGCGCTGCCGGTTGAGCGCTCAAAGCGGGCGCTGCCTGTGGGGTGAGACGCGGCGTTGTCGCCGACTGGTGCGGTGCGATTGCTGATGGCTCCGGAACGCGCTGGACGGCCCGTACCAGACGGACAGCAGAGGTGTCTTCGGTCCGCCCTTCCTGGTCGGATCCCTCCGATTCATCCTCATGTGTTGACCGGAGACGTTCGGGTTTTTCTGAGGCCGGGTCCTGGCTGACCGACTGGCGCGGCGAGGCCACGACACTGATAGGGGCGTCCTGTGCGGCGGCCTCCCAGATCTGCGGAGCTGGCACCAGTTCAGGCAGCCGGGCCGATATGGGGTCAACCGCCTGGGCAGTCTGCTGCTCCCCTGCCTTGGTGGGCCTGACGTGGGCCAGGGGTGAGTAGATAGCGGTGCCGAGGCCCACCGTCAGACTGAGGGCCATCAGGAGGGAGAGGCGGGTGGCGCGGACAGCATTAAATTTCTTCGGCTGTTTGGGCATGGCTGCTCCTGGGAAGAGATGGGGTGATGGGGTTTTCGCTCGAACCGCTGAAAGTAAACTGCTGAATGCAAGGTACCGGGCCCCGGTTATCTCCAGGTTATGTGGCCCGTAATCGCCCGGTAATCGCGTCCGGGTAGCTTCACACCATGTCCCCAGTTCCCGTTGTCACTCCGCTCGGTGCTTGTCTGTCCCTGAACGCGCGACCAAACCGCGTGCGCCTGAACACATGAGGATTCTGCTGGTTGAAGACGAGGCCGCCATTGCGCTGCCGGTGCGCCGCGCCCTGGCCGCCCAGGGGTATGAGGTGCAGGAAGCCGCCGATCTCACTCAGGCCCGTATGGTTCTCCAGAACTTCGAGCCAGACTTGGCGATCCTCGATGTCCGCCTGCCCGAGGACGAGTCCGGGGGCTTCACCCTGGCCCGCGAGATGAGGAGCGCCGGTTCGCAATCGGCTGTGCTTTTTTTGACGGCCCGCGACACCTTAGTAGACCGGCTCGAAGGCCTGGACCTCGGCGGCGACGATTACCTGACAAAGCCCTTTCACCTCTCCGAGCTGCTGTCGCGGGTGCGGGCCTTGCTGCGCCGGGTCAGCGAAACCAAAACCGACGCTCTGAGCTACGGCCCTTTGCAACTCGACCTCGTGACCCGGCAGGTGCAGTGGCGAGGCCAGCGTGTCGTGCTGGGATCACGGGAATATGACCTGCTCGAGCGGCTGGCCCGCACACCCGGCCGCGTCTATTCTCCGGAGGAACTGCTCGATTTGGTGTGGGCAGGCCGCGCCAGTGACCTCGGCGTGGTCAAGGTCTGCGTTCATCACCTGCGCGGCAAGCTCGGCCCGGAAGTCGTCCGGACCGAGGCACGTGGCTACACGCTGGGCCTGAGCGCCACACCGTGAAGCTGCAAATCCGGCCAGTCAAGGCAACATAACCGGCGCGTTTCCGGTGGCCCAGTAATGCTCGCGTAACAGGTCTGATCTAGGGTCAGGACGTTGAGCCAGACAAGTTCCGGTCGCGATTGGGGCAGATTTCCCTGCATAAAAGAGTGCCGCTCCTCTGCTCATTCGTTACCGCGCCCTGACGAGAAACGTTTCTCAACATGAGGAGAATGCTATGAAATTTGCTCACTTTATGGCCACGCCAACTGGCCGTCTGCTCCGTGCGGCGGTCGGGTTGGCCCTGATCGGCCGGGGCTACTCGCTCGGCAACGCCGTGGTGATGGCGGTGGGGGCCGTGCCGCTCCTGGCCGGGGGCTTCAACGTCTGCCTGATCGCTCCCTTGCTGCACGCCCCGTTGCTTGGCCGGAACGCCGTCTGACCTAAGCTGCCGACCCGCTGGCTGCTAACGATTTGCGACGCTGGTGCGTGCCCAAAGTGGTGCGGCTGATCCTGGCCCAGACCCTCAACTTTCGGGGTCTCGCCGCTTGCCCAGAAACCCCTCAATTCGTCAAACCCTCTTCTTGGTCGCTGATTGTCACCAGACAAGCCGCTTTCCAACAGACATTCCATGACGTTGACTAGCGCCCCCAATTTTTAAGGAGACATTATGAAACTGGTAAATTCCACATGGCTTTCCGCGCACCTGAACGATGAAAATCTCCGTGTCTTGGATGTACGGAGTGACGTGATGCAGTATCTTCCGGGTCACGTGCCGAACGCTGTGCATCTTTCGGATTTCAGCTTGCGTGCGCCCAAAAATGGCGTGCCCGCACAATACCTGAACCCTGAATCTCTGTGTCATCTCTTTGCACTTGCGGGCGTCACCGATGATCACCACGTCGTCGTCTACAGCCAGGGTGAGGGCGTGATTGGGGCCACCATGACCATGTACGCCCTCAATCTGATCGGGCACACCGATGTAAGCCTGCTTGATGGTGGCTGGACCGCGTACCGCAACACTCAGCGTGTATCGCAGCAGTACCCCGCATATGGTGCTGCTCAGCTCACCGTGCGGCCCGCACCGGATGCGATGAGCATTTCACTCGAGGAGTTGAAGGACCAGCTCGCCACGAAGAGGGCGACCTTCGTTGACGCCCGGCCCGAAGGTGCTTACCTGGGCGTAGAGAGTACCTGGATGCGCAACGGACATCTCCCCGGTGCCCTGAACGTGGACTGGCATTCTTTGGTTGAAGGCGCGAACTTGCATCAGCTGCGGCCACCGGAAGAGATCAAAGCTCTACTTGAACTGAAAGGAGTGAGGAAAGATCAAAACATCGTCGTGTACTGCGGCACCAGTCGCGAGGCGTCGATTCTGTATTTCATCCTCAAGCACCTGCTGGACTACCCCCGTGTACGTCTGTATGAGGGCTCCTGGACAGAATACAGTTCGTTTCCTGAGCTGAAGATGGAAACCGGCCGACCAGTTCCAACCGTGTAGCCAGCTCAAGGAGACTCCAGAAGCCGTCTATCAGCGGAAGTTGGCGACATCGCCCTTCCTTGAAGCCTGTTCAATTCCGGTTTCCACCTTGAACCCTTTTCTTCTCCCCGAACGTCATGAGGAAAGCGTATGAGTGCAGCTGAGCGTCCCCCTCCCCAGATCACCAGCCCGCCCGCCACACTCAAGCCCCAACCCAAAGTCAGCCGCTGGGCCTACGTCCTGATCGTCATCGGCGCACTGTCTCTCTTTGACCTGATTGGCCTCGACAACTGGGGCACGCCGCTGGTCATGATCGTGATTGGCGTGGCCCTCATTACGCGCCCGTACTCCTGGGGCCGCCCACTGACCCTCGGGCTGGTGACCGCGACGCTACTGGCGGTCGGAGGGTGGTACGTCCTGCGGCCTGCCGTCACCGGCACCTCGACCACCGAAACCCTCAGTGAGCCCCTCACGGCGGCCCGCGCCGAGATTGAGCTGTCTCCTTCTGTTGGGCAGCTGGACGTCGGGGCGGGCAGCGGCAGCACGCTGATCGGGGGCAGCCTGGGTCTGACCCGCAACGAGCGGCTGGAGCGCCGCACAGTGGAGCGCGGCGACACCCAGGTGGTGCAGTTGACTGCGCGGCAGATCAGGCCGAACATCTCGCTCTTCGGCAATCTCGGCCAGGACAACGCGCACTGGCTCGTGACGCTCTCGCCAGACGTGCCGCTGGCGCTGAAGGTCAACATGGGAGCCGGAGCATCGACACTCGATCTGGCCAACTTGAAGGTCACTGAACTGAGATTCGAGGGAGGAGTCGGACGCGCCAATGTCCGGCTGCCTGCCACCGGACTCGTCTCCGCCGTGATCAAGAGTGGCGTCGGCCAGCTGAATGTCACCGTCCCAAGGGGCATGAAGGCGCGTGTGCGCGTCAGCAGCGGTCTGGGGGCGGTGAAGGTGATGGGCGATTTCTTGCGTGACGGCGACACCTCCGTTTCGCCGGGCTATGCACAGAGCGCGAACCGGGTCGATCTGTACATCGAAGTGGGTCTCGGCGCAGTCAACGTCGAGCAACTGAACCGTTGATGCCCCCTCTTCCTCACCCCAGCCGTAACGCTCTGGAAACAGACTACGGTCAGCATTCAACAGAGGACACGCTCTCCATTGACACCTCAGCGCGTCTCAGAACGACCAGGAGGTCCATCATGAAGACCGACAATCACCTGTTTAGAAACGCCAGCACCCTACTCATCGCCCTGACCCTTGGCGGCATGGCTTCGGCCATTGACTGGCGAACCGGCGACAGCGTGACCGTGGCCAAGTCTGAAGTCATTCAGGACGATCTGTACGTCGCTGGCAATGATGTACAGATCGACGGCACCGTTAACGGCGATTTGTTCGTGGGGGGGCGCACGGTGACCATCAACGGCGACGTGCGCGGCAACCTCTGGGCATCGGGCGAGACGCTGATTCTGGGCGGCAAGGTATCCCAGACGGCCCGCGTCGCCGGTTCCGTGATCCGCGTTCAGAATGGGGCCAGCATCGGGCGCGATCTGCTGGCCGCCGGTTCAGAAGTTGTGGTGGCCCCTGGCGTCGTTATCGGGCGCGACGTGGCCGTGGGCAGTTCTCAGGCCCAATTGGACGGCCGGGTGACCCGAAATGCCTACGTGGGGGCCAACGGCATCGAGGTTGGCGGCGTGATCGGCGGAAACGCCAAAATGGCGGTTGGAGACACCGCTGTCCCGACCGGGAACAACTGGACAACATTCAGCGACCCTGGCCTGCGGTTTACTCAGGGCGGGCGGATCGCGGGCGACCTGACCCTTCAGCGTTCCGACTCCGGCCAGGCGGCCCTGCCTGCTGGAGCAGTGGGTGGACAGGTGACGTATGCCCCAATTAGCGGCGTGACTGTTCAGCCCCGTCCCAATCCGTTCGCCAGCTTTCTGAGCGCCTTTGTCGGCATCGCGCTGGTTGGTCTGCTGCTGCTCTGGCTGGCCCGCCCCCGGCTGCTGGGCGTCTGGGAGAAATTGCGAGCTGCGCCCGCTGCCAGTCTCGGGTACGGCGCTGTGGCCTTTGTCGGTCTGCCTATCGCCGCCTTGCTGGGCGTGCTGGCGCTCGGTCTGCTGACTGGCGCGTTGATGCTGCTGCGCCTCGGCGGTCTCGGCCTGCCGCTGGCCTTCGTCGGAATGCCTGTGCTGCTGGGCGGCGCAACCCTGGTCGCGTGGCTGGCGCTGCTGGGCGCACAGGGCTTCGCGGCCTACCTGATCGGCACTTGGATCGTTCATGCGCTCCGGCCAAAAGGAAACATGGCTCCGGTCGCCACGGTCCTGATCGGTGCCCTGCTTTTGGCGCTCGTCCTCCAGATTCCCGTCTTGGGTGCCCTGGCGACTTTGGCCGCGCTCCTGTTGAGCCTCGGGGCGCTGTGGCTGACCCTGCGCGGCCCACCTCGCCGCCCGGTCGTCCCCCAGGTCAGCGTGCCGCAAGCGACCTGATCCAGCTTAAATCACCGGGTGCTCAGCAACTGACAATTTCGGTTTCTGCCACCTGGGAGGGCAGTTACGGAAAGACAGACTTCAGACCCTCACTCGCAAGGAGAAGAAAATGCAAAAGGCGCTCGTGATCGGTCTCGGCCCGCTGGGCAAACGAGTGATCAAAGAGCTGGAGAGCCGGGGTATCGAGGCCTTGGGGAGCAGCCGTTCACGCCCGGCAGGCTTTACGGGACACTGGCAGGCCCTTGATGCCCGCGACAGTGTACAGGTCCGCACCTGCGCCCAGGACTACGACTTGGTCTTTCTCTGCGCCGCTCCCAAGCTCACGCGCTGGACTGCCGAGTTTGCCGATCTGGTCTCGGGCGTGCTGAAAGGACTGGCGCAGACCAGCACGACGCTGGTGTTTGCCAGCAACATGTACGCCTACGGTCCGCCCAGTGGGACGCTTACTGAGCAGTCGCCCGAACATCCGGTGGGTCCAAAAGGAAAGCTGCGCCAACACCTTGACCGCGCGGTGCTAGATGCTGACCAGGAGGGCGATTTACGCACTGCGGTCGTGCGAGGCTCGTCCTTCTACGGGCCGCAGGTCGCCTCTTCCATGGTGGGAGCCACGCAGATCCAGAGCATGTTGAATGGCAAGGCGGTTGACGCCCTGGGTTCCGTCGATCAACCGCACAGCTTCACCTATATCGACGACTTCGCGCGGGCCATGGTCACGGTGGCCCTTGATAAGGATGCCTGGGGCCAGGTCTGGCACGCCCCAATGCAGCAGGCCATCACCCTGCGGGGTTTCATGACCGCGCTTGGGCAGCCGCTGAGGATTGTGCCCAGATTCCGGGTGGCAGGCCTTGTCATCGTCAATGTGATGGCGTTGTTCAATCCAGACATGCGCGAACTCAAGGAAACGCTCTACGCCTACACCAGGCCGTTCGTCGTGAGCGATGCCAAGTACCGGGCGGCCTTCAACGACGACGCCACGCCTCTGGCTGAAACGTTGCGGCAGACCATGCAGAGTCTGAAAGAGCCGGTTGTCGATCCCTGATTGAATGAATGCTCGGATCAAGTCTACTGATATGTGCGTTTCTAAATAATTTGAATCTGGCATTCAGACCAATAGGGCAAAGCTAGCGCTGACAGAGCGACATTGTCATGGGAATAGAGAGATTTCAGCTCTTTTCCAGTAGCCTGCAACAAGAGTGGTAAGGCTCTTAATTGTTATTCGCTACGAAACACCAAATTCTGGAGGGAATACAAAATGGAACAGAAATCAACTAAGGATTCACGCAAAGACAGCAATTCAAGCCTCGGTATCGCCATTGGATTGACGTTCGGGGCTGCGATCGGTGTGGCATTGGGAAATATCGCAATCGGTGTTGCCTTGGGAATGAGTGTCGGGGCTGCGATTGGTTCGGGCCTGGATAGCCAACATCGTAAAGGCAAAGAAAAATCTGGTGGCGAATAACCCGTGTAAGTGCGCCCGCCATAGTCCATTCTGAACACCCTACACAACTTTTGAGGTTTCTCATGGCATCATCCGGCTCCAGACCTGCCCCGCTCTCCATCCTGAAACGGACGGCCCCCCATCTTGACGCCCGTCGTCTGGGCCTCACCCTAGGTATGGCCGCCCTTTCTGGACTGCTGTCCGCACTGGTGCTTCCACGTGGGCCGACCACCCAACTTCAGGCCCTCGCCCTGCTGGCTGCTGGCCTCAGCATCGGGCTGCTGGCAGGAATCGTCATGCGCTCGCGCTGGTCGCTTTTTATCGCGCCGCTCGCTCACGTCTTAGCTCTTGAGCTGGCCCGCCCTGACCTGCTGGGGCCGACCGTTGGGGCCATCCGCCTGACCGAGATCTACGGGGTGCTGGCGTTCCTGCTGGGGCGCGGGCTGTACGGCCTGGTCGCCTTGCTGCCGATGGTACTCGGGGCCTCCCTGGGCGTGTTCATTGCCAGAAGGAATATCACAACGCGGCCAGGAGCCAGACCCCGCTGGATCGTCCCTGTCCTGATTGTCTCTGTGCTGGTCGCCCTTACCGTGCAGATCGCGCTTCCGGCCCGCACACCGCCCATCCTCGGTGCAGACGGCCAGCCCTTGCCCGGCAGCGTCGCCGAACTGACCACCGTGCGGCTCGGCGGGCATGACCAGACCATCATGATTCGTGGGTACAGTACCGAGAAGCCGGTGCTGCTCTACCTCAATGGTGGCCCTGGCATGAGTGGTCTGCCGTATACCCGCGTGGTGCTGAACGACCTGTCGCGCGATTTCGTGATCGTGGACTGGGATCAGCGCGGGGCGGGCAAATCCTACCCCGCCATCGACCCGACCTCAACTTTGACGCCCGCGCAGGCGGTCAGCGATACCATCGAACTCACCAACTACTTGCGTGCGCGTTTCGACAAGCCGAAGATTTATCTGGTGGGTGAATCCTGGGGCAGCATCCTGGGTGTGCTGGCCGTGCAGCGAGCACCCGAGCTGTTTTACGCCTTCATCGGCAGCGGCCAGATGGTCAGCGTGCGTGAGACTGACCACCGCATCTACCAGGACGTGCTTAATCTGGCGGCGCGCACCGGCAACCCTGGCCTCGCCGCAAAGATGCACAGCTACGGCCAGCCGCCTTACGCCGACCTGCCCTACGCCAATGTCTTCGCCCTGGGCCAGTACGATGCGCTGTACAAGCCGTACACGCCCTCGGCGGCGTACCGGGAGCTTGGGGCCTCGTCCGGCATCGGCCCCTACGGTGTGTTTGGCAGCGAGTACAACCTGATCGAAAGATTTGACGTGCTGCGCGGCTTGATGGACATGTTCACGGTGATGTACCCGCAGATCCAGAACATCGATTTCCGGAGGGACGCCAGAACGCTGAAGGTGCCGGTCTACATTCTTGACGGCACCAGCGAACTGTCGGCCCGGCGCGACCTGACGCTGGAATGGTTCGCGACGCTCCGGGCCCCCATCAAGACTCTGGTGCCCTTCGAGAACGCCGCTCACTCGGTGGCCTTCGAGCAATTCGAGAAATTCGGCGTGCTGATGCGTGAAACGGTGCTGCCCCAGACGTATGCGAACCCGTGAGGGGCGGTGTGCGCTTGTAGCGGCGAGGACATCAGTGAAGGTGCATCTCTCAGGGAGGACAGCATGACCCGCCTTAAGACCATAAAAGCCAAAACAAATAACCGTTCCGCTTTCGGGGTGGGATTCTTCATCAGCACTGGGGCTGGTGTGGGTGTGGTGGCCGGGACTTTGCTCGGCGACCTTGTGGCTGGAATGATGTACGGTGCCGGTGCTGGCGTGATCGTGGGTGCGGTGGTGGAGATGTACCGCCGTCAACTCCCACCACCCGCACCACCTCACACAGGTCAACTGCTCAGGCCAGGCAGTCTGCGCTGGCTCATCGGCTGCCTCATCTTTCTCGGCGTCAGTGCGCTGTTCGGCGGCATCATACTGGTGAGCAGTCCATCCGGCGCGGGGCCGTCTATTCCATTGTCTGTCCTCCGGTATTCCCCGTTCAGCGACTTCCTGATGCCTGGCCTGATCCTGGGGACGGTGTTCGGCGTCGGGTCGATCGGCGCAGTGCTGGCACTGTGGATGCGTCCAGCCTGGCCACTGGGCACGGCACTGACCCGCTTCACGGGTGAGCACTGGGCCTGGAGCGTCGCCGTGGCCCTGGGTCTGGGACAGATCATCTGGATCGTCACTCAGATACTGATGTTGCGCGAACTTAACGTGGTACAGGTACTGTACGGCAGCCTCGGCGTGCTGATCGTGGTGCTGGCCTGTCTGCCGGGCGTGCGGCAGTATTTCGCGCTCCGTCCAGACCTGCTCCTTTCAGGGCGGCCCCGGTGAGGTGGCCAGGATTTGCCAAGCGCCATCCAGTCTGGTTCGTGGCGCTGCTGGAACTCGTTGTGATCGTGGTGTATGGGTTGACCGGCACCATCGCCCACTTTGCTGAGCTGCCCGGTGAGTTCGTCAGTATCGTTGCCAACGTCGTGCTGGGCGGGTTGGCCGCCGGATTGCTGACCCGGCTGGGATGGTGGCGCACCGCCGGATTCAGGCTGCCTGTCCGGCCACGCGATCTGCTATGGTTCGTCCCTCTGCTCCTGCCAGTCGGCTTCAGTCTCGCCGCAGGCACCGAGTTCAAGGGGTGGGTGCTGACCTCACAACTGCTGATCTCGGCTCTCCTGATCGGTTTCGCTGAGGAGGCCATCTTCCGAGGGCTGATGCTGAGTGCCCTGAAGGCCAGGGGGTTCTGGACAGCCGCCGTTGTGTCGTCGGTGCTGTTCGGGTTGTCGCATACGCTGAACCTGCTCTCGGGCAAAAGCGGCGTGGAGATCTTGATTCAGGTCAGCTATGCCCTGGCCATTGGCTTTTGCTTCGCTGCCACCGTGCTCAGGACAGGGCTGATCTGGCCGCTGGTGCTCATTCACGCCCTGATCGATTTCACCAGCTTTCTCGGTAAGGAGGGGGCTTCACCTGCCTGGAATGCCGCCGCTGGCGTTGGCGTCACGTTCGCGTTCATGTCCTATGGTCTGTACCTGATGCTGCACCGGCAAAGCCCAGGCGTGAAGGTGGCCGCCGCATGAGTCGGCCGCATCCTCCCAGCGGGGTCGGAAGATTTTTCGTCCTCACCTTCGCGCTGACGTGGCTGCTCTGGCTACCGATGCTGCTGGCTGGCCACCACCTGATCGGCCCAGTGATCGGCCCAGTGCAGAGTACCCTGCTGCTAGCGCTAGGAACGGCTGTACCCAGCTTCGTGGCGCTGGCGCTGGCGGCCCGCAGCGGAGGCGCGGCGCTGCTGTGTGGACTCACACGCTGGCGGCTCCCCGCCCGCTGGTACGCCGCCGTGCTGCTGATCCCTGCCACGCTGATACTGACGGCAGTGGGGCTGGACGTGCTGCTGGGCGGCACTGCACCGTCCTTTCCCTCGCCCGGACGCTGGCCGCTGGTGGCCGTGAACTTCCTGGCCGTGCTCTTGATCGGCGGCCCTCTGGGTGAAGAGCTGGGCTGGCGCGGCTACGCCCTGCCCCGACTCGACCTAAAACTGAATTCAACCGCTGCTGCTGTGCTTCTCGGGCTGGTCTGGGCCGCCTGGCACCTGCCGCTGTTCCTGCTGCCGGGGACACCACAGGCGCAACTGCCCCTCGTCTGGTTCGTGCTTCAGACCGTGGCCTTCAGCGTGCTGCTGGCCTGGGTCTACCGGCGCACTGGAGGCAGTCTGCTGCTGGTCGTGTTGTTGCACGGCGTGGTCAACACCTTGGCTGGCCCCTTGCGTGTCCTCCCCACAACCGAAGGCACGCTGCGGCCTTACATCCTGATCACCCTGCTCACGGTGGCAGCGGCTCTGCTGGTGAGCTGGCAAGGACAGTCTGGCAGGCCAGTCAGAATGCTCGGCGCTCCTACCGCTGCCCTGGAGGACCGATGAACACAAGATCCCGACACGGCACGCCCGCTTCACCCCCGCGCTTCGCAGAACCGTCTTTGACTTCTGTAAACCGGCACTGGGAGCGCTGGCAACGCACTAGCCTGTGGAGCGCGGCCAGCCTGGCAGGCCTGCTGCTCCTGGGATGGCTGGGTTTCCAGGTCAACCCCACGCCGTTCCCGGCCATCCCAGGGACGGCGGCGACACCATCGTCCATCCCACTGCCACCCAATCTACCTGTACCGGTTAAGCGGTTTTACCGCCTGATCTACGGCGAACGTATTCCGGTGATCACCTCGGCCATCATCACGGGCCGGGCCACCATCCGGCCCATTCCCGGCGGCCCCACCCTGCCGGCCCGCTTCCGCTTCATTCACGAGGCGGGCCGCAACTACCGCCACTACATTGAGGCCACCTGGTTCGGCCTGCCGATTCTGCGCGTCAACGAGTCGTACCTGGACGGCGTGAGCCGCATCGAACTGCCCTGGCAAAAGAGTGAGGGCAACCCGCAGACTGCGCAGGCGGCCAACCTGGGCCTGTGGGCCGAGACCACCTCGATGCCCGCCGTGTTTCTGACCGACCCACGGGTCCGCTGGCAGGCCGTGGACGATGCCACTGCGCTGCTGGTCGTCCCATTCGAACAGGCACACGAAACCTTCGTGGTGCGCTTCGACCCCACCACGGGCCTTCCGACGCTGCTGGAGTCGATGCGTTTCAAGGGCGAAACGGACACGCACAAGACGCTGTGGTCAAACGGGCTTCTCCGCTGGGCCAGCTTCGGCGGGGTCACGCTGCCCAGCGTCGGCACTGCTGCCTGGGCTGATGACGGTCGACCCTGGGCCGTCTTCACTACCGAGAGCATCGACCTGAACACGGACGTGCGCCAGTCTGTGCGGGCCAAGGGGCTATGACATGAAAAGTTTCCTTCACTGGGGCGCAGGCATCGTGCTCGCTCTGCACGGCCTGATCCATTTGCTGGGGTTCGTGGCCTATCTGCGGCTGGCGACGGTCGCCACCCTGCCATACAAGACGACCTTTCTGAGCGGAAGACTCGATCTCGGAGTGGCAGGCACCAGTGTGTTCGGGCTGGCCTGGGGCGTAGCGGCCCTGAGATTCGTGCTGGTCGCCGCTGCCTTCTTCCTGCACTGGGACTGGTGGCGTCCCGCGCTGATCGCGGTGACCCTGCTGTCGCTGGTCCTCACCGTCTTGGACGTTGGCGTTGCCTTTGCGGGCGTAGCGGTCAACATCATGATCTTGCTGGCACTGTGGTTCGGATCGCGCCGGGGTTCAACTTTCTCCCGGTCAAAATTCCCGGCCTGAGTCGAGATTGACCGTAGGCCACTACAGAGCATCGAATTGAAGGAGCCTGAAAAATATGAAGCAGAAGTCAAACAATAAGCTTCCAAGAAACAGCAATTTGGGTGTTGGGATTGCCATTGGCGTGGGTTTCGGAGTTGCTATCGGTGTGGCCCTGAAAAACATTCCCATCGGCATAGCATTGGGCGTAGGTGTGGGCACAGCCCTTGGTGCGAGTCTGGATGGTCAAAGCAAGCGCAAAAGCAAATCGGACGATATACAACCCGAGTAAGCGCACCTTCCATGGCGTCCTGTCTCTACTATTTTTGAGTTTCGTCGAACGAGAGGTCTTCTCCACTCTGATACTCGTATTCTGGACGCTGCCCTGATAAATACCCTAACCGAGCTGCTGTACAGCTCAAGTGAATTGGAGCCGCCATGACCAGCCTCCCCCTCCAAGTCCACCGCGCCTTTCTCCAATCACCCTCGAGGTACTTCGGTTGGGTCTTCGCCGCCTCGCTTCCCTTCTATGCCCTCGGAATCCTCGCACCGCAACTCAAGCGCCTGATCCCTTTTGGCTTACCCATCAGTACCCTGATGATTCTTTGTCCGGCGGGTGTTGCCATCAGTTTGACCTACCGTCACGAAGGTCAGGCGGGTGTACGGCGCTTGCTGGGTCGAGTGTTCGATGACCGAGTTATCCCGAACAAAACCTGGCTGCTGCTTTCCGTGGGCATCATGCCTGCCGCTATGCTGCTCTCTTACGCTGTGCAGCGACTGCTCGATCCGTCCTTGCCGCAGGCTGTTTGGTCACTCACGCTGGTGTTCAGCTTTGCCGTGTACTTTTTTGGGGCAATAAGCGAGGAGCTGGGCTGGACGGGTTACGCGCTCGACCCACTGCAACACCGGTACGGTTGTCTGATGGCCAGTGTGGGCCTGGGCATGCTGTGGTGGCTGTGGCACGTCATCCCTTACCATGTCACTGGACGCTCAACGGATTGGATTCTCTGGCAGGGTCTGGCCACAGTGATGTTTCGTATCATCATGGTTTGGATTTACAACCACGCTGGGCGCAGCGTCCTGACCTCCATCCTGTTCCACGCCGCCATCAACACCAGCATCGATGCGTTTCCCGTGAGCGGTTCCCATTACGACCCGAAAGTCATGGGCCTGATGCTGCTCGGGCTGACCCTGTTGGTGGCTGTAGGCCCGAAGTTTCTGACGATGGTAGCTTCCCCGAAGCGCGTTGACCCTCGATGACCCCAGATTCAATCCGAGGCGTGTTCATCATGCTCGATCAACGCATTCTGGTCGCCTACGCCTCTCATACCGGGAGCACCGAAGAAGCCGTCGGAACAGCCCTTCAGGAACATGGTGCGCGGGTGGACGTGCATCCGGTTCAAGACGTCACCACCCTCAAGCCGTACCGTACCGTGTTGGTGGGGAGCGCCATTCACGCCGCGAAGTGGTTGCCGGAGGCCGCCGAGTTCGTCAAGCGGCACACAACTGAACTCGAGCAGTTGCCCCTGAGCTACTTCCTCGTCTGCGCCACCTTCCGCGAAGATACTGCCGAGCATCACCGTGAAGTCCTGGCGTATCTGGACCCGGTGCGGGTGCTCCTCGAGCCACTGGAGATCGGGCTGTTCGCGGGCAGACTCGACGCGTCCAGGCTGCCCCTTCTCGAACGAATGCTGGTCAAAGCCATGAAGAGCGGAGAGGGCGACTGGCGCGACTGGGAAGCCATCCACGACTGGGCGGGCGGGGTCTGGGAGCATCTCGAGCACGGGGAGGGGGAGGCCGTGGCGTGAACGCAGGCCATCGGGCGTGGCTGGTGGAGATGAGGAGCCAGTCATGCATCACACTTTGCAGAACATTTTTTCGATCCAAGAGGAGAGATTTATGACGATTCGTCGTTTGACACCCGCCGTGGCGCGACGTCTGGGCACCGTCCAGGCCAGGAGCGAAGAGGTCTCACTGAGCGTGCCCGGCGCAGAACTGCACGCGACCCTGACCATCCCCGACAGTGTGGGCTGTCCGCCGGTGCTGCTGATCCTGGCAGGCAGTGGCCCGACCGACCGCGACGGCAACAGTCCACTCGGTGTCCACAGCAACGTCTACCGTAAGCTGGCCCTGGCACTTGAAGGAGCTGGATACGCCGTCCTGCGCCCGGACAAGCGCTTGATCGGTGAGAGCACCGTCAGCGATCCGCGAGAAGATGTTCTGACCTTTGGTACCTACATTCAGGATGCTGAAGCCTGGCTCCGCTGGCTGGGTGAACAGACCGATCTGGCGCAGGTGGGCGTTATCGGCCACAGCGAGGGGGCCCTGATCGGTTTGGGAGCCGCCCTTTATACGCCGGTGAGTGCGTATGTAAGTCTGGCCGGGGCTGGCGAGAGTGTTACGAATCTCATCATCCGCCAGCTTCACACCAACACTGCCATGCCAAGTCCCTTGCTTCAGGAAGCCGAACGGATCATGGTCTCACTACAGGCGGGCCAGACGGTAGCCGCCGTCAGTTCAGAGTTGATGGGCTTGTTCCGGCCCAGCGTGCAGCCCTACATGATCTCCTGGATGAGACTCGACCCTCCAGCTATGCTGAGTCGCCTGAACGTGCCCGCGCTGATCGTGCAGGGCGACCGGGACGTGCAGGTTTCGGTGCAGGACGCCCAGAACCTGGCAGCGGCCCAGCCGAAGGCCCAGCTGAGCGTCATCGTGGGCATGAATCATATTCTGGTGGACGCGCCCGCCGCGCTGCCTGAGAACCTGGCGACCTATGCCCAGCCGGAGTTGCCACTCAACACCGAATTGGTTCAGACCTTGACGCATTTTCTGGACCGGGTGATGAAGTGAAGGCGTTTCATACTGGCGGTGTCCCCGGTTTGTCTGGGGCCCTTCACTTGACGCAGCAATCATGGCCCGGCAGCTTTTAGGAGAATTCAGGGCGCATCAGAACAGTAATGAAGTGGTAACGGCTTCCCTCTAGGCTTATAGCTGTCAAGAATATTGAGCGGACAACGGCTCGAAAGGAAGGTTTGATGAACGTTCAAGACAAGACGACTGTCCCAGAGGCTGCGGCCATCCCTACAGACTCCACCTTTGTGGAAGAGCTTCAGATGAGCGGCGCAGATCTCGTCGGGCAGCTTCGTGAACTGATGAAGGAAGGCAATGCCCGCCACGTGACGGTGCTGAATGAACACGGCGATGAGCTGATTAGTATTTCGCTGACTCTCGGCGCGGTGGCGGGCGGGCTGGTGGCCCTCTCGGTTCCTGCGCTGGCTGCCGTGGGTGCGTTGGCCGCCCTGGCGACCCATGTGAAGGTGATCGTGACCCGTGACGTCCCTGCCCAGGAACCGGTAGAGGAAGCGCTCCCGGAACAGGTCGCTATGACGCCGTGAACCGTTCTGCGCCGAACCCGAACCGCCGTCAGACCCTCAAGATCCTGGGTCTGGCGGGGGCCGGGATCCCTGAACCAGCCAGTCGAGGTGGCGAGTGTCCGTGGGCAATTCGGGCGTGTGCTGGGGCTGGGCCACGCGCCACCGCGACTGCTCGTTCGTTACGGCAACGCCAATCCGGTGCCCCACTCGCTGCGCCGCCCAGCAAAGCAGGTGATGCTCAGCGGCTGACCCTGGACTGCACTGGTATTAAGACCCTGAGTCTGACACCCTGAGCGGCCACTGCAATTGCGGTCGTACCGGGCCAGCCGGAGCCAGGCTGACCGTAGATTCGGCAAGTCACCCACCCAAAGACAATGGAGGGACCCATGATGTGGAATGCAGTTCAACTCAGCTGGTTCTGGCCACTGTGCGCGGTGACCGGACTGATCCTGCTCAGTGTGGGCACCGTGCTGTTCTCACGCTGGCTCTCCAACGCCCTGGACCGTGACCGGAGCGCACGTCTGCCGACGCGTGCCCTGGAACTGGCCCGCGAGCGTCTGGCCAAGGGAGAGATCACTCTCGAGGAGTTTGAGATCCTGTGCCGCACCTTGGCCAAGTGAGGACAGCTTGGCACAGACTTGTCCTCACTTGGCACCGATCCCTGCGGCTTCTGGAAACGGTGCGGCATATCGCTGTGGTCTTTCTCGAGAAGGTCCTCCAGGCTGGCCAGACTCTGTATCAGGCCGCAGCAACGACCCTTCCTCTCGATCGGATCAGCGCGGATGACCTGATGTCGCTCGTGGCGGGCAGCCGGACGCCACCGATGGTTGGGGCGATTGTGTTCCTGGGCGGTGACGTGGAACCAGCGCAATTGCTGGCCGCGATCCGCAGTCGGCTGACGGCGGTCCCACGCCTGCGACAGCGGCTGGTGCGCCTGCCCCTCGGCTGGGGTCGACCGCTCTGGGTCGATGACCCCAGCTTCAGCCTCGCCGATCATGTGTCCGTGGTTGAGTGCCCGGTACCCGGAGGCCGGCAGGCC
>NZ_VKDB01000036.1 GCF_007280555.1 Deinococcus detaillensis
TGTTGCCAGTGTAATTCATTGTGCAACAGAGTTACGCAAGACGTAGAGGCCGTGCCAGTGGGCAGGTTAAAACCATTGCGATATCGGGCGTTTTCGCAATGAAGGATGGGAACTCCGTCGCAGGCGGAACTTCCATCAGACAGACCAATCGCAAACTTCTCAAACCACCAGAGCCGATTTTTGACTCGCTGTCTCAGGCTATTCGGCTCTCCGTACTGCTCACCGCCAAAGGTTTTTGCCTCAGCAGCAGTCCCAGCGCCACCAGAACCAGTGCTACCATCGTGCCGTACGTTGCACCAGGGCCGACGCGCGAATACAGTTGCCCGCCGCCGAGTGGTCCCACCACCTGCGCCAGGGAGCCAATCGCCTGTGCCCCGCCCTGTACCTGCCCCTGTGCTTCAGCAGGCGCGGCAATGGAGATCAGGGTGTTCTGGGCGGCACTGAACATTCCCTCGCCCACTGCGAAGAACAGCGTGCCGACGTACAGCAGCGCCGCCTGCGGGAACACGGGCAGCAGCGCCATGCACAGCATCCCGATTACGCCCACCGAGAGGCCCAGGACAGCTACGCCGCGTTCCTTCAAGACCCTGATCAAGAATGGCAACAACACGCCCTGTGCCACGATGTCGGTTGCGCCGATGATGATGAACAGTGTGCTGACCCGCGACGGCCCCCAGCCCAGGGTGTCCCGGCCCAACAGCGCCAGCGTTATCTGGAGGATGGACAGCGGCAGCAGGAACAGCACGCTGACCGTGACCAGCCGCCGCACGGCTGGAAAGGCGAGTGCACCCGACAATTGCTTGAGGGGATTGAGGTGCGCCGCGTCGAAGTGGGCAACGCGGCGCGAGGCCGGGAGGCTTTCCGGCAGCACGAACAGACCCCAAAGCATGTTGAGCAGCGACACGCCCGCCGCCAGGAACATCGGAGCGTTCAGGCTGAGGTGTGAAGCCAGGCCGCCAATCGCGGGCCCGAGGATGAAGGCTGCGCCCGTCGTCGCGCCGAGCAGCCCAAAGACCCTGCCGCGCTCCTCTTCCGGGGTGGTGTCGGCCACGTAACCGAAGAGTGCGCCGAAGCCGCCTGCGAACAGGCCTTCAACAATGCGCCCGACGAACAGCACCCACAGGCTGCCACCGATGCCGAAGAGGACATAGCCGATGGCCGAACCCAGCAGGCTGAGGATCAGGATGGGGCGGCGTCCGTAAGCGTCGCTGAGTGCGCCCAGCACTGGGGCTGAGAAGAACGAGAGGAAGGCGTAGGCCGCGCCCAGCAGGCCGATCACGATGGCCTGCTGCGAGACTTGTGGAACGTACTGGGCCACGATGAACGGCAGCACCGGGAACACCAAGCTGATGCCCATGGCGAACAGGAAGGCGGTGACGAGGAGGAATAGGAGCGGAGCTTTCTTGGCTGGCGTTTGAGGAGACTCGTGCATGCGCTCAGGCTAGGGGCGGGGGGCCAGCCAAGTCTTGAAGAAAAGCGACCTGCTCAAGTGAGGCGGTTCGCTTCAGGGTGATGAGCGCGGAACCCGCCTATCTCAGCGATCTGCTCCTGCGTCAATCGCTGGGTGGGTAGGTGGCTGGGGCGAAGTTGCGCGAACTGTCCGAAGCTGCGCGGCGTCATAGAGGAAAGCGATTTGAATTCGCGCGTGAGATGCGCCTGATCAGCGAAACCCAGTTCGTAGGCGAGTTGGGCCAGTGAGACGTTCGGGTCAAGCCACAGGCGGTTGTGAATGGCCTCGAAGCGGATCAGGCGCGAAAGGGTCTTGGCGTTCACCCCAACTTCCGCCGCGAACAACCGTTCCAGGTGCCGGGTGCTGATGTTCAACTCTTCGGCCAAGGTGCCGATCCGGGTCTGGCCGGGACTGCCGTAGAGTTTCAGGGCAATCCCAGCACCTGATTTGAGCTCCTGCCCCCGCTCGGCCAACAGGCCCAGCAGCCAGTCTTCCAGGAGTTGCCGCGCCTCGTTCCAGGCATCCAGCCGCATCAAAGCACTCATGGCACGGGTGAGCAGCGGATGGGTCAGGCTCAGATCCAGGGTGGGCTGGCCAAACTCCCAGTTCAAGAGTTGCCGCGCTCCCCAGGGATACAACTCCACGCCCAGCGCCTGAGTGGAGCCGAAAGAAACGGCCCGTAGCGGTGTCAGGGTCAGCCCTTCCAGCGAAGCACCGGGCAGGAATTCTAATGCGCCGCCTGTCAGCGGACCGCGCCAGGTGGTTCCGGCATGAAAAGTCAGGCGGACCAATTGTTCTGGCATGAAGCGGTGGTCTTGCTGGCCGATGTCGTGGTCCTCATCCACCTGCCAGTAATTCCGTACCAGGTGTCTCAGGCGAGCGTCGGGCAGGAATTCCACAGAATGCACGCCTCAACTCTGGCAGAAATGGGGCCGGGGCGCATCTGCCACTAGGGCTGGGCCGGGATATCGCATTTGTTCAAGACAGGGGGGTAAGCGCATGCTGAGCGGATGCGTCGGTTAGGCTGAGCTGGCCCTATGCTCCGATTCAGATGACCGGTTCGCTCTGGCCCGGCAGACAGAACCTGTGGTCACAGACGCTGCTATCTGCGACCATAAGCGTCCCGAGTGTCAGGGGCGAGGTTGCGCCAGCCACGCGGCGGTCTGGGTCCTGACCAGGCCGATGAGGTCACCCTGAGTCAGGTCGATGTCGATCAGGTGCAGGCCCCAGGCCCGCAGGTCACGGCCCGCCACATTGACGGTTCCGCCGAGTTCCGTGGTGCGCGGACTGCCGGGGTGCGGGATCACCCGGACTTCCAGGAAGGACACGCCGCCACGTTCGGTACACTCGCCCGTCACGAAGTCCGGCAGGGTGACGAACGGGGTGTCGATGGCCGCGCCACTCGTCCAGGGGGCCGGTCGATGCTGAACGGCGGTGAGGAGCGGGAAGGTGCGCTTGGTCGTGAAGTAGGGGTGCAGGGTGGCCTGGCCCCCCGTGAGGGCCGCCGGATTCACGCAGGCGGCATGCTGCTCTGGCTGTCCGGGTGCGGCGGCGGGAACGCGCCCAAAGGCGGGACTGTCCCCCGGTTCGGGCAGCGGTACCCCGGCAGCAAAGGCCGAGTAGCTCACGGCGCAGCCGGTCTGGTCCGCCGCGCGGCACAGCGGCACGTTCTGAAAGCTGCCGCCCACATCCTGCCCACGGGGGACGCTCACGGGCGCGCCCAGCAGCAGCGCCGACACCAGCCGGGAACGCAGCGCGGCGTCCGGCTCAATGTCCTGGGCCAGCAGACGGATCAGGTGATAGCTGCCCTGCGAGTGGCCGATCAGCACAAAGGGGCGGCCATTGTTGCTGTCCCGCAGGTAGGTCTGCCACGCTGCCCTGACGTCCTGATAGGCCAGTTCACCGCCGTTCTTCTCGAGGCCGAGCAGGGCCGGGATGGTGTTCTGGCGGTAAAGCGGCGCATACACCCGGCACACCGAGGAAAACCGCGCCGCTTGCTGGCGGGTCACGTCCGCCTCACCGCCGGGCCGCAAGTCCGCGTTGGGCGCGAAGTCCCACGACGCGGTGGGATACACGTAAAAGCAGTCCACCGGTGCCTGCGGATCGGCCTGAAAGGTCTCACGGGTCCGGGTGCCGTCCGGCGCGATGCGGGTCGCGTCCAAGTCCGTCTGGCACAGGCTGGACTGGTCCGGGCGGCACAGCCAGGCCTGCGGACTGCGGTAATCGGGGGCCGCAGCCAGACGTGGCGCGCAGCCCGCGAGGAGGCCGAGGGCCAATCCGCCCAGCAGCGGGCGAATGGCCTTGCGGTAAAAGTCTTGAATCATGGCAGGTCTCCAGTGGCTCTCAGACGGACTCTGATTGAGTGGGGTGAGGGAGAGAGAAACGTCCACCTCCGGGCGCAGCGCGAACGGCAGTCCAGATTAGAACATCTGCATAGGCGAGTCGTTCAGGTCCACGATGATGCTCTTGGTCTCCAGATAGGCGTCCAGCGCCTGCGGCCCCAGTTCACGGCCCAGACCACTTTGCTTGAAGCCGCCGAAGGGCAGCGTGGGCGAGAGGATCTGGTAGGTGTTCACCCACACGGTCCCCGCATGCAGGTCCCGCGCAAAGCGCATGGCCCTCTTGATGTCCCGCGTCCAGACCGCCCCGGCCAGGCCATAGATGGAACCGTTGGCAATATCCAGGGCCTCTTTCTCGGTGTCGAAGGGAATGACGGACAGCACCGGGCCGAAGATCTCCTCGGCGGCGATGGGCATGTCAGGCGTGACGTCGGTGAAGACCGTCGGCGGAATGAAATAACCTGCCCCCTCCCCGGCTCCGGGTACATCCCCGCCGCCCGTGAGAAGTGTCGCGCCGCAGCGTTTCCCGTCGGCGATGTACCCGCGCACCCGTTCGTACTGCTCGGCGCTCACCACTGGACCGATATCGCTGCTGATGTCGCCCGCGTCGCCGACGGTAAGTTCCTCGACGCGCTCTTTCAGGCGTGCGGTGAACGCGCCGTAGATGGAGCGCTCCACCAGGACGCGCGAACCCGCCTGGCAGACCTGCCCACTGTTCAGGAAAATACCGAACAGTGCGCCGGAGACGGCCTCGTCCAGATCCGTGTCGGCAAAGACGATGTTCGCGCTCTTGCCGCCCAGTTCCAGCGTGAGGCGCTTGAGGTGGTCGGCGGCGGCCCGCATGATGTGCTTGCCCGTCTCAGTTGCTCCGGTAAAGGCGATCTTGGGCACGTCAGGGTGCGCCACCAGTGCCCGGCCCGCCTCATCGCCGCCGGGGATGACGCTCAGAACGCCCGCTGGGACGCCCGCGTCGTGCAGCACCTCGGCCAGCAGCAGCGCCGTGAACGGACTTTGCGGGGCGGGTTTCAGAATGCACGGGCAGCCTGCGGCGAGCGCTGCTCCCACCTTCCAGACCGGCATCAGCAGCGGGAAATTCCAGGGTGTGATCAGGCCCGCTACACCGATGGGCTGCTTGACGGTCATGGCGAGGTAGTCACCCTGTGGCCCGGCCAGGCTAAAAGGTGCGGTGACGCCGCTGGGCTGCGGGATGAGGGTGGCGAAGTAGTCCAGGGCGTTGGCGGCCAGCGGCACTTCCATCCACGCGGCGAAATTCAGGGTCATGCCCATCTCGGCGCTCATCACGGCGCTGAACTCGTCGGCACGTTCCCGGATCAGCTCGGCGGCGCGGACCAGGATGCGGGTGCGCTCCAGCGGGTCGATGGACGTCCACGTCCGGTCCTGATGGGCGGCGGTGGCGAGCCTGACCGCCTCGTCGATGTCGGCGGCGGAGCCGCTGGCGCTGCGGGCCAGCACATCGCCGGTGGACGGGTTGATGACGTCCAGTGTGGCCAGGCGCTGCTGGAAACTACCGCTCAGAAAGAGGGCGCGTTCGTGCAGGTTCATGTTTCCTCCATCAGGATGACCGCCCGGCGCACCTCACCGCGTGCCAGCGCGTCCAGCGCCTGCGGCAACTCATCCAGCGTGAAGCGGTGGCTGATCAGTTCGTCAATTTTCAGACCGCCAGCGCGGTATTTTTCCAGAATCAACGGCAGGTCGCGTCCAGCCACGGCCTGGCCGTACCAGCTCCCCGTGATCAGTTTGGATTCGGCGGGAATGCTGAATGCGCCGAGTTCCACCGTCTGCTCCGGGCTGGCCACACCCACCACCACCACTTTCCCAGCCTTGCGGGTCAGGCCATAGGCGAGCGCGATGGTATCGGGGTGGCCTACCACCTCATACGTGTCGTCCGCGCCCAGGCCGTCCGTCATGTCCAGCACAGCGCTGATCGGATCGCCGACCTCGGCGGTGTTGATGGTGTCGGTGGCCCCGAACGCGCGGGCGTCCTCCAGTTTGCGGGCGTCGCGGTCCAGGGCGATGATCCGGGTGGCCCCGTCCAGCCGGGCCGCCTGGATCACATTGAGACCCACGCCGCCGCAGCCGATGACCGCCACTCGCCGCCCAGCCGCGCCGCCCGCCGTATTCATGACCGCGCCGTATCCGGTCATCACCGCGCAGCCCGTGATGGCGGCCACGTCGAACGGCACATCCCTGGAGATCGGCACCAGCGCCGCTTCCGGCACCACCGTCCGCTCAGCCAGGCAGGAGGTCTGGCTGAACATGTACACGTCTTCGCCGTTCTGGGAAAAGGGTGTGGTGCCGTCGGGCATCGTCCCCATCGTCATCAGGGTGAACGCCTCGTCGCACATGTCGGGGCGGCCCGTGGTGCAGAAAAAGCACTCGCCACACGACGGCACCCAGTTGAAGATGACGTGGTCACCGACGCCCACGCGGGTCACCCCGTCGCCCACCGCCTCCACGACACCGGCCCCCTCGTGGCCCAGCACCAGCGGCGTGAGCTGGGGAATGGTGCCGCTGACTACGCTGAGATCCGAGTGGCAGACGCCCGCTGCCCTGACCTTCACGCGCACCTGACCGGGTCCAGGGTCCGCCAGCGTCACCAGTTCCACCGAGACCGCCTGACCAGTCTCATGCAGCACGGCTGCCCTGACCTGAAGGCTCACGCCAGGTCCCCGGCGCGGCCCCGCTCGGTCATCACGTCGCGGTAGACCTGGGAGATGGACGGCATCAGCGGCAGCAGTTTCAGCGCCTTGGCAATGCTGCCCTGCGCCTTGATCTGCCCGCGTGCCAGGGCCTGCGGCACGTTCAGCTTCCCGCTCCAGAAGCGGTTGCCCACGTCACCGTGCAGCGTGAAGGTCACGTCGGGCGTGGGGCCGTCCTCACCAAAAAAGTACCCCATGGCCTGACCCTCGGATGGACTCTTGCCGTCCATGACCAGCCGTAAGTCCGGGTCGGTGTACACAAAGGCGATGACGATACCCGCCTTGGCGAGGCCCCGGGCGGTGTCCGTGTCCTGACCGCGTTCCAGCACAGCCTGAAGGACATCCTGCATCTCCTGCGTATTCGCAAATATTGCCATGCCCCAAGGGTAGACAAGGTGGGCGCGACGAAACAGGCAACTGGTTGACAGCGTGCGTTACCCTGATGGTATGCCCATTTCCCTGGCCCAGTCTTTGGCCCAGCGCCGAACTGCACTCGGCCTGACGCAGGCAGACCTGGCCCGGCAGGCGGGCTGCACGCGGCAATACGTGGCGCAACTGGAACGCGGCGAACGCTCACGCCCGTCCATGACGGTGGCATCAGGACTGGCGCGCGGGCTGTGGCTGACCGGAACCCAGCGGCGGGCGTGGCTGATGCTGGCCGGGTACACTGACGCCGAACCAGCCCCGCGTGAAGGCGTGGCCGTGGACCAGATGGCGGCGGACCTCCTCAACCTGATTCCCGCTCCGGCGGTGCTGCACGACGGCACCTGGCACATGTCGATGCTGAATGCGGCGGCGCGGGAGGTGCTGACACACCTGGGCTTCGATGGGGAACCGGGCCGCTCCCTGCTGTTCATGGTCTTCGACGAGCGGCACCGCGCCCACTATCCCCAGTGGGAACCCTGGGCGCGGTACGTCCTGGCGCAGTTCAAGCGTGACAGTGCGCCGCTGAGCCATACCCCCGCCTACACCGAACTCCTGCGCGAACTCCGCATGTTCAGGGACTTCACCCGGCTGTGGCGGCATGTTGATCCTGCCGAAGACACCACGCCCATGATGCCGATCCAGTACCAGCTTCCAGGCCAGCCCACCCTCACCTTTACCCTGGCCCGCATGCAGTTTGTTAACACGCCGGAATTGTGGGGCATCGTGTTTCTACCTGCCTGATCATCCCTCTGTCCATGAATCAGCCGGGGGGACGATACAGCACCCTCGCAGGGGCAGACCTCGTGAGGGCAACGGCCAACCTCACGGACGATCCGGCCAGCTCTGGGAGAGAAGCCCTGGTCGTCGAGGATCAGTCCCCACCGGGAACGTCGTTGCCGATCTCGAACGCGTGCCGATCTATGAGGGGCCATTGGACGGGGGCTGTTTGGTATGGATCTGGCGGTCCCGCGTCTGTTGGCGTTGCTGCGGGCAGACCTGGGGTGGCTGACACAAACCCTCAGCAAATTGGAACAGCCCTGAGCGCACTTGCGCGCGTGGTACGGCTTTTCTCAGTCGCATCTGGCGCTTAACACGGTTTGAGTCCGCAGCAGCATTCCGATCTGGACAACGTTCTGGCGCTTGTCAGATCAGCTCTCCTGAATACAGGAGCGTGCGTGGGGCAAACTGAATGTGCATTGGCACCCAAGAGCGGATTTCTGTTCCTATGCTAGTCAAACCCCAATACTGAGGGGCACCGCACGGTCAAGGGGCAACACTGGCAACCCACGCAGGTCAGGAACGTCCTGCTCAGAAGTGTTCATCCGGTAACGAATTACTGTAAGGCAGTTCAAGCAGTGGATTGAGTTGCTGCCTCGAAACGCTGCACAGCCTCTTCCAACGGCGTCCGACCCTGAGCGATGTTCAGCGTCAGGTCGAAGAGGTCGTCCAGACTCAGGGTGAGGCGCAGCTCATGCATGGCCAGCCACACCAGGGCGCAGCTCAAAGCGGTCCGTTTGTTGGCATCGACGAAGGCGTGAGCCCGTGAGACGTAATAAAGGTAAGCCGCCGCTTGAGCGGGCACGCTGGGGAATCGGCGCTGCCCGAAGATCTCCTGAGTCGGCTGCGCCAATGCACTTTCAAGCAGACTGAGTTCCCGCAATCCCGTCCCGCCCCCATAGTTCGTGAGCTGACGCTCGTGAAGGTCAATGACTTCTGCGAGCGTCAACCCTTCAGGCATCCGCCAGCCGCCGGAAGAGGTCATCGTATTCACTCAAGATCTGGTCTCGGGCCGCCGCGAACTTCGCCTGGCGCTCGAGCTGGGCGGGAAGAGTGGCGGTCTGGGCGGGCGTGATGACGATGGCGTTGCCCTGAATCTCGATCTCCACCTCACTGCCGATGCCGGTCAGTTCCTTCATCTCCCTGGTGATGACGAGCGCTTCACTGTTGCCGAGTCTGGAGAGGGTCTTTCGCATCCCTGAGTATAACGCTGTTCGTACATCAATTCGGTTTTGGTCTCAAAGTGATACGCAATCTGGATCTCCTGATGGCCCACGCTGTCGAGTCTGCTGCCGCAAATACGCCGATGCTGGAATTCAAGGGTGTGCGTTGAGATTGCGGCTCTCAAGTGACCCGGCCACTCGGAACACGACCATCCACGGTGACTTCATGGAGATCACGTGTCACTTATCCAGGCAGGCAAGCCGCAACGTAACGTGAGTGAATGTGGAGCCGAGCAGATCACGAAGCGCTGTTGTTGACTCTCGCGGTCGCCGAGTCTCAACAGCAGCTCGTGGATCAGCTGGTACAAGGTTCCGTCAAAGCACTGACGGGAGTCACGCTGTGGCGTCAGGAGGACGGAACACTGGCGTTGCAGAGCTGGTCCGGCACGGTGCAAGAAGAGGGTAAGCCCGTTCCCTTGCCAGGTGCGCCGAATTACCGGCTGGGATGGACGCCGGAAGCACCACTGCCCGCCTCGGTTCAAGCCATGCTCGGGTTGAGACTGCTGTACCTGGACGCCCTGAATGAGAAGCTGGAGTTGAGTGATCAGCTGTCGACGCTTCATCACGCCGCCCTGACCGACCCGCTGACCGGGCTGGGCAATCGGCGTGCTTTTGACGCGGATCTCGAAGCGTCAGAAGCGGCACACGAGGACTTTGGTGTGGTCTTCATTGACCTGAACGGGTTCAAAGCGCTGAACGACAAGTTCGGACACGCGCTGGGCGACTCGCTTCTGCGGGGCTATGGAGTCTGGCTCTCGCGCGTGACTCATGAACGCGCTCAGGTCTACCGCCTGGGAGGCGATGAGTTCGTCGTCCTGGTGCATCACACGGTGCTGTCGCCGGAAGCGTTCTCCATCTGGGCAATGGAGCGGCTGCAAATTCCCTTCGTCGATGATGTGAGTGCAGCAATCGGGATCGCGTGGCGGCATGAGTGTGAGAATGTCCGGGCGGTATTGAGTCTGGCGGATCAGCGGATGTATGCGGTCAAGAAAGCCGACGCTCCTACGACGGCCACTCAGGAACGTCGCCGTTTCCGCACGTCAACTTGAACCCTTGTGGCACGAGTAGCCGAGCAGTAAACCTGCTGGGTAAGAAGGAACTGACTCCGATCTCAAAGTGATGCGCGATCTGGGGTCAAGACACGATCCTAGAATTTTTGTATGCCAAGAGCCTGCGTCACAATTGAAGGTGCCAGTTCTAAACAGGGGAAAACATCGTGTTCATCGTCCTTTCCACCTGTCCCAAATGAAGGAAGGTTCTTTTGAGACAGAGTGCGTGCTTCACCTCGTGGGTACACATTACCTGTCAAGGTTTACCGAGAACGCGTGTGGGACAGCATTTTTTTCTTAGCGTACAAAAATTTCAAAATCGTGTCTTGACCCCTGAAAGGAGGCACAGATGCAGCAGCCTACGATGTACTCCACAAAGCAGCGCGGCATCGAGATCACCGTATCCGGTGTGCCGACCACATTCAGCGGCGACGGTGAGAAACTCGGCTTCGACCTCAAAGTCATGCGTGATCTGGAAGCTCTGATCACCTAGGCGGTCGAGACCGCTGCGCCGGGCACGAACGTGCTGGAATTTCAGTACCTCCCGCTTGCGCCTGCACCCGATCCGGTCAGCCTGGAATTGCGGCGGGCCCTGCGGCTGCGGCGGATGAGTAGCGCTCAGGTGGCCCAGCGACTCGGCGTGACACCGCCGGTGGTATCACGCTGGCTCAGTCCCGATTACCACGCTCACGGCATGGAAGCATTGAGACGCCTGGCCGAGGTGTTGGAGATGGACGTGGAAGTGCGGCTCGTGCCGAAACGCCCAGCTTGATTGATGTCTGCGTCGTTCTGAACGTCTGAGCGAACCTTCTACAGGAGGTGTGCGCCCCGGCTGTTTCCATTCATACCAAAGCGCAGTAAGACGAGACGCTCGCCGTCTTCGAAGCGGCATGGCAGGTCAGACCAACTATCCCCTGGGCAGCCTGTTCGAGCTGCTGCGTGACCGGTTCGCGGCTTACGCAGAGCGCACCTGGATGCGGCCCACGCTCTCACACTGTACTCTACTTCTGTTCATCCGGAAGAACGGATGATGGATTGATTCCATGCAGCACCATCCCATCCCAGAACATCCCGATCCAGGCGACCTGACGCGGGTCACCGAGATCTTCAAGACCCTGTCCGAATCCATCCGGGTGCAGCTCGTTCTGCTGCTGCTTCAGGGCGAACGCAGTGTAACCGGACTCGTCGACGCCCTGGGGCAACCGCAGAGCACCGTCAGCCGTCACCTCGCGCTTCTACGCAGCGCTCAGGTCGTCAAGACCCGCCGCGAGGCCACGCACATCTACTACCGACTCGCCGACGCTCACGTCGCGCAGCTGGTCCAGCAGGCATTCAGCCACGCCCAGCATGAGCGTCTCGGCCTTCCAGACCACGTCCTTCCGAACCCACTGATCGGAAGTGTCCATTGAACGCTCCGCCGATGTTCACTGCGCTGCGCAATCCCCGATTTGCCCATCTGTATGCTGCACAGACAGTCAGATCGGCGACGCACTCACCTGGGTGGGACTCGCGCTCCTAGCCTACCAGTTGACCAGCGGCAAGAATGCCGCCGTGGTGCTGGGGGCTGCCCTGACGCTGCGGGTTCTCGCCTTCGTGGTTTTCAGTCCATTGGCTGGGGTGATCGCCGACCGCATCAACCGCAAATGGTTGCTGGTCGGGTGTGATTTCGGGCGAATGCTGGTGATCGGCCTGCTGCCGTTTGTTCATGCCGTCTGGCAGGTGTACGTGCTGATGTTTCTGGTCAACGCGCTGACAGCCTTCTTCACGCCTACCAATCAGGCGACCGTTCCGCTGGTCGTCGGGCAGGAAGATAGCGGTCCAGCGTTCGCCCTCTCGAGCGCGACCACCGAACTGATCAACATTATCGGCCCTGGACTGGCGGGCGTCGTGGCCGCCCTCCTGGGAGGGCGGAATCTATTCTTCGTAGATGCTGTCAGCTTCCTTCTGTCGGGCCTGCTCATCCTGACGCTGCCAGCACTGAAGGCTGAGCAGGGCGAAGTGCAGCGCAGCACTTGGCAGGGAATCCGGAACGGCACTGCCCGACTATGGCGTGACCCGCCCATCCGCTTCGCCCTGCTGCTGGAACTGGTGGCGGCCGTCACAGGAGCGCTCATTCTGGTGGATACCGTTAACCGGATCCAGGGTGACCTGCGACTAAGCGAATCGACCTATGGCTGGGTAATGGCCGCGTACGGGCTGGGAGCGACGCTGGCGTCTCTCGTAGTGGGCTTCGTTGGGAAACGCTGGCCCCGCACGCGGTTCATCCTATTGGGTGCGCTGATGACAAGCGTAGCAGTGCTGCCAGCCAATGTCGCACCTCTTCTGGCCATCCTGGCTTTGTGGCTGCTCGCTGGGATCGGTCAGAACTGGGTAAATCTGCCAGCCGAGACGCTGCTGGCAGAACGAACCGAGGAAGCTGCACAGGGTAGGGTCTACGGCGCACACTTCGCGTGGAGTCATCTCTGGTATGCCTTTGCCTACCCACTGGCCGGGTTCCTGGGAACCCGGTTGCCACACCAGGACTTCCTGATCGGCGGTGGCATTGCGCTGGTCTTGTTGGCCATCGTTGTTGTGCTGCTGCGCCCCCGAACTGAAGATCAGCCAGCGACGTCAATAGTCTCAACATCAGAATCTACTTAGCGCCATTTTCCGTTTCAACTCTCGTGGAACATTCTGTACGCGTTGCGGATTTACTGGCGGTGCTCGGGATGAGGATCTTCGCTGAGCCACTGCTGGTGGACCTGTTCGTGGCTGAGCTTGAGGTGAACATGCTCGTCGACGTGATCGATGGCGCTCAGCGGCAGCCAGTGGTGGGTGCTGGAGTCGTCCTTGGTCAGCTTGATGTAGTCCCCGTCGACCTTGTCGACTTCGCCGTGGTTCATTCCGTCGGCGCATTTCACGGGCATGTGTTCTCTGATCTGGCTCTGCATGGTCATGATGGTTCCTCCTGAGCCTTCACAGTAAAGGTCTGAATGCCTGCTCAGATGTGAGCGTGTACAATGTGCCTTCATTACTGTCTATCTTTACACCTGAGTACTTGCTCAGATATACTTGCGTCATGACACCCTCCCCTTCGACACTCGAATACTTCGTGGAAAACATGGACTGTGCCAGTTGCGTTCAGAAGGTCGAGCGGATGGTTGGTGGTCTCCCGGGCACGACCTCGGTCAACACCAGCTTCACCAGACAGACGCTGAAACTGACCCTCGACGAGGCACAGACCTCCCGCGACCTGCTGGAGAAGAATCTAAAATCGATGGGCTACGCACCGACACCTCTCGCTCAGGCCTCGCCGACTTCAGTCAGCAACCTCGAGTACTTCGTCGAGAGCATGGACTGCGCCACCTGCGTCCGGAAGGTCGAGAGCATGGTGGGAGGTCTGCCTGGAGCCACCGACATCCGGGCCAGCTTCAGCAAGCAGACCCTGCAACTCACCCTCGACGAGACCCAGACGCCCAGGAGTACGCTTGAAGGAAACATGAAAGCGATGGGGTATGCGCCGTCTCCGCTGGTCAAGCCAGGGCTGGCAGCTGACGTTCAGCCTGTAGTTGTCCAGAGCAAGCCGTGGTACGCCAGCGGCCAGGGACGACTGGTGTTGGGAGCAGGCGTACTGCTGGCGCTGGCCTTCGTATTCAGTTTCATCGAACCCAGGTTCTCGGTCTACGGCTACGTCGCGGCCACGCTCCTCGGCACCTGGCCGCTGCTGAAGAAGGCAGTCGCCAGCGCGCGCTTCGGCGATCCCTTCAGCATCAACATGCTCGTCAGCCTCGCGGCCATCGGCGCGGTGCTGATCGGTCAGGCGGCCGAGGGCGCGGTGGTGGTGTTCTTCTTCGCGGTGGGTGAGCTGCTCGAAGGCGTCGCTGCCGGGAAGGCGCGTGCTGGCATTCAGGCGCTGGCCGCGCTGGCTCCCAAGACTGCGCTGCTGATCGAGGGCAAACAGACGCGCGAAGTCCCAGCCGACGCTTTGCAGATCGGCAATCAAGTCCAGGTCCGGCCGGGAGCACGCGTGCCTGCCGACGGGCGTATCGTCAAGGGCACATCCAGCCTCGACGACAGCCCGGTCACCGGCGAGAGCGTCCCGGTGCTCAAGACCGTCGGCGATCAGGTGTTCGCTGGCAGCATCAACACCGACGGTGTGCTGAGTGTCGAAGTCGAGAAGACGGCCGCCGACAACACCATCGCCCGGATCATTCATATGGTCGAGGAGGCCGAGGGCAGCAAAGCGCCGACCGCACGGTTCATCGACCGCTTCAGCCGGGTTTACACTCCGGGCGTGGTGGCGGTCTCCGCCCTGGTCGCGGTCGTTCCACCGCTGCTGATGGGCGGTGAGTGGCACACCTGGCTTTACAAGGGCATTGCCCTGTTGTTGATCGGCTGCCCGTGTGCGCTGGTGTTGAGTGTCCCAGCAGCCATTACGAGTGGTGTCAGTGCCGGGGCCCGGCGCGGCCTGCTTATCAAAGGCGGCGCGGCGCTCGAGACCCTGGGGAGCATCAAGACGGTGGCCTTCGACAAGACCGGCACCTTGACCACCGGGAAGCCGAGTGTTACTGACATCGTTGGGATAAGCGTCGAGCGAACCGAGGTGCTGCGTCTGGCGGCAGCAGTCGAGTCCGGGAGCAACCACCCGCTGGCTCAGGCGATCACCCGCCAGGCCAGGAGCCAGAAGCTCAATCTTCCTGACGTCCAAGGTGCCCAGGCACTCCCAGGCAAAGCGGTCACGGCCATGGTGGAAGGCCGCGCCCTGAGCGTCGCTTCACCGCGCCACGCCGCCAGCCTGACAGCGCTGGACGCCTCGCTTCAGGCGCAGATCGAAGGCTTCGAGTCGCAGGGCCGCACCACCGTGGTGTTGCTGGATGGGCCGCGTGTTCTGGGCCTGATCGCCATGCGTGACGAACCGCGTCCGGACGCCCGCGCCGCCATCGCTCAGTTGAAGGCCATGGGCATCAAGGCCGTCATGCTGACCGGCGACAACGCCCGCACCGGACAGGCGATCGCCGCTGATCTGGGACTGGAGGTTCAGGCCGAACTACTGCCCGAAGACAAACTCATGTCGATTGCTGACCTGCATGCACACGGCGGGGTGGCGATGGTCGGTGACGGCATCAACGATGCGCCCGCACTCGCGCAGTCGGACGTGGGCATCGCCATGGGCGGCGGTACCGACGTGGCGCTGGAGACCGCCGACGCGGCCCTGCTGCGCGAGCAGGTCTCGGGCGTGCCGGAACTGATCGCGCTGTCCCGGGCCACCATGAGCAACATCCGGCTGAATATCGCGTTTGCGCTGGGCCTGAAGCTCATCTTTCTGATCACCACGCTGCTCGGCTACACCAATCTCTGGATGGCGATTCTGGCCGATACTGGGGCCACCGCTATCGTGACCGCCAACGCCCTACGGCTGCTGGGTTGGAAGCCGAAGCCGACCAAAGCCTCTGAAGCGCATGTTTCAGTTCAGGGCGTATCCGCCTCGGGTCTGCCCTGAGCGCTCCCCTCTCACAGATCTTCTCGCTGACGTTAATCCCGGTGGCCGCCACCATCTTCGGCGGGGTGGTGGCCAGTTACCGCGTTCCAGGGGAAAAGCTCCGCAGCTTTGTCCAGCATTTCGCCGCCGGTGTCGTGTTCGCGGCAGTGGCCGGAGAACTGCTGCCGGAGATCACCAAAGGACATCAGCCAGTTGGTGTGGTGATCGGCTTTTCACTCGGGGTCGCGGTCCTGCTAGCGGTACGGCAATTCGCAGAGGCCCTGGAACGCCGGAGTGGTGAGAAAGGCGAGAGTAGCCTGATCGCGGCAGTTGGGATCGACGTCTTCATCGACGGCCTGCTGATCGGTGTAGGCTTCGCGGCTGGTGCCAGGGTGGGAATGTTGCTGGTGGTCGCCCTGACGCTGGAGTTGCTCTTCCTGGGCGTCTCAGTGGCGTCCAGCCTCGGGCAGTCCGGTGTATCCAGGGCACGCACCATCCTGACCATCAGTGGCCTCAGCCTGGCAGTGATCGTGGGATCGCTGCTGGGGGGCACGCTCCTTCAGGGCCTTCACGGTCTGGCGCTGGAGATCGTGCTGTCGTTCGGCGCGGCGGCATTGCTGTATCTGGTCACCGAGGAACTTCTGACTGAAGCACATGAAGTGAAGGAGACGCCGCTGATCACCGCAGCTTTCTTCGCGGGCTTCGTCGCGCTTTACCTGATTGAACTCTCGACCTGAGTATCATCCTTTCAAAAGGCGATTCCTTATGACTCACTCCCACAACCATGCGGCACATGACGACCATGAGCACGGCGGTCATGCTCACGGGCACCACCACAACCATGCTCCCGCCGATTTTGGCCGGGCGTTCCTGATCGGCATTGGCCTCAACACGATCTTCGTCATCTTTGAGGTCATCTACGGCACGCTGGCCAAATCTCTGGCGCTGGTGGCCGACGCTGGACACAACGCCAGCGACGTGCTGGGCCTGCTGCTCGCCTGGGGCGCGTACCTGGTCGCTAAGCGCCGACCATCGCAAAAGCACACCTACGGCCTGCGGCGCAGCAGCATCCTGGCCTCGCTCACCAACGCGGTGCTGCTGCTCGTCGCCCTCGGAGCGATCATCTGGGAGGCGCTGCACCGCTTCAGTCAGCCAGCCCCGGTGGCGGGCGGCACGGTCATCTGGGTGGCGACGCTGGGCATCGCCATCAACGGCGTCACTGCGTACCTGTTCGCCTCTGGGCGCAAGGGGGACCTGAACCTCCGAGGAGCGTACCAGCACATGTTCGCCGACGCGCTCGTCTCGGCCGGTGTGGTGGTGGCGGGCATCGTGATCCTCTTCACCGGCTGGAACTGGCTCGACCCGGTGGTCAGCCTGATACTCGCCGCCGTGATCCTGTACGGCACCTGGGGCCTGCTGCGCGAGTCGCTCGACCTGGCGCTCGACGCGGTGCCGGAGAGTGTGGACCTGAACGAGGTGAAGTCCTTCCTGAGTGCCCAGCCTGGAGTAGCGGGTGTGCACGACCTGCACGTCTGGGGAATGAGCACCACCGAAACCGCCATGACGGTGCATCTGGTGATGCCGCAGGGCCTGCCGGATGAGGCTCTCCAGCACCTGCGGCATGAACTCCACGAACAGTTCGGCGTCGAGCATGCCACGGTTCAGGTGGAACAGGGCCGGGTTCCCTGCGATCTGCTTTCCGACGAGGTGGTGTGATGGGCGTGCCGGAAGAGACCCTGGACATCGTCTATTCTCTGGAAATGATTCTCACTTCTCAAGAAGACGCCTGTGAGGTGAGCTGTGTTCATCCGGAAGCTGTTCAGAAAGCAAAACAGGCCCTGCCGGATGTCGCCTGCGTCGAGGAGGCCAGCGCACTGCTCAAGGCTGTCGCCGACCCAACCCGGCTGCGGCTGCTGAGCGCCCTGAGCGCCTGCGAACTGTGCGTCTGTGACCTCGCGGCTGTGGTCGGGATCAGCGAGAGTGCCGTCAGCCACCAGCTGCGCTTCCTGCGGGCGCATCGCCTCGTAACGTTTCGCAAGGAGGGGCGGATCGCCTATTACCGACTGCTCGATCACCACGTCACCGTGCTAATCGGCAGCGCCCTAGAGCATGCCCGCGAGTAAGCGGACCTGGCTGATCGGTGCTCTGGTGATTCTTGGAGGACTCGGCGTCTGGTGGACCAGCGAACGCCGCTGGTCCGGGCCGTTGTACTGCATCGAGAAGCCGGGAACCCTCTGGAACGGCGTGGCCGCGTTGCCCGCCGAGTACACACCAGAGTGCCCGGAAAGTCGCAGTTACCGTCAGGAGGTAAGGAGCGGCCTGAGCCGGGTGGAACGGTACCGCGTGGACGGCTGGCATCCCAACGTCCTGCTCGGCGTGATGAAGCAGGCTGGGTATCGTCAGACCACCGATGACCCGATTGCCCCCGGGAATTACGCGGCCTTCCTGACCGGGCAGAGCGGCATGATCCAGTACCTGGCCAATCTTCAGGATAGGCAGACGGTGGTGACGCTCAGCGGCCGACCGTAAACAACACGCCGCCTCACGATCTCAGTGCGGCGGCCCTGAGCACAGTCAGCAGCGAGGACGGGCCTTCGGTCCTTCTCCGTCTGCCGCAGGCCAAATTAAGGCAACACAACCCCTCATTGTCTGTGGTTTTCATGCCGGACACATTCAAACGGAGGATGACACGGAGGCTAGGCTGCGTTTGCGCCTGTTCACGAATCATCTGCAGATTGTGATTGTTCGTGATGAGGTGACCTCGGTGGAGGAAGCCGCTGCCGCTCGCTAACTGCTGACCGCGCAGTTCAACGCGGATGTGGATCACACCGCTTTGAACGCGCTCAATAGTTTGGGCCAGGATGGAACGGGGCACGCTCAAAGTTTAGTGTCAAACAACCAAGAGCATGTCGCGCTACCGATCAGCAAGCTTGCTCTTGCCCTGAGGCAGCCACGATAGAAGCCCCCTACGGCCTTCTCGTATCCTCCACGGGCCGTTCTGACCTATGGTTGAGGGGAATGCTTGACGACACTGCAGGAATGCCCGGATTCATCCGCTCGGCAGCGGACGATTCCACTTATTTCCGCAGCATCGTGCTGTTTGGCACCAACACGGCGTCCTACAAGTTCGCGCTGAGCCGCGCGCTGCTGGTCCTGGCGGCCGAAGGGCGTAGCCGGGTCACTCTACCCGAACTGGCCCCCTACTTCACCGCTCCCCTGCTGGCCCACGTGCAACGCGGAAAGAGGCAGGGGACGGTCCCGAGCAGCGTGTTCCTGGAGGGTGCCGCCGCCCACCTGTGCGGTCAGCTGGATGCGGACGCCTTTCATGCCCTCACCGTGCAGCAAGCTTTCCGCTACGTGCTGGACGTGTATCACCGTCTGCCCGGTGGGGAATCGGCAACGGAGTTCTTCCAGCTGGAACGCGGGCGTCTGCGGGCCTTGGTGCTCACCGACGCACTGCTGGCCCTTTCCCCTATAGATCGTCAGTTGCTGGATGCTGAGACGGAGGCCCGTTGGGATCTGGTTGAACACGCCTGGACCGAGGGAAGCGCATCAGAGACAGCAGGCCGCTCCCCAACGTACGAGGAAGCCAGCGGTGAGCTGGTGCTGGTGCCCTGGCGGCACCAGACCCGCGTTTCGCTCACGCGTTTGCGCCCTGCCCTAAGCGGCTACCAGAAAGGCCACTGCTTTTATTGCTATCAACCGGTGGACATGACCTCCGGCGAAGCGTGCCATGTGGATCACGTCTTCCCGTGGGTGCTGGGCTACCGCCTGCCGGATGTGGACCTGAACGCGGTGTGGAATCTCGTGCTGAGTTGCGAGACCTGCAATGCCGGTCCAGGGGGGAAATCGGATGCCATTCCGGCCCGGCGTTTTCTGCAGCGGTTGCACCGCCGCAACTCGTACCTGATCGACAGCCACCATCCGCTCCGGGTAGCCCTGATGCAGGACACGGGAAGCACCGCCGAGGCCCGCTGGACTTTCCTGACTTCCCTGGAAACCTTTGCCCTGGAGCAGCGGTCCAAACGCTGGAATGGGCGCGCCGAACACCCGCCAGTATTTTGATTGCGGTTGCCTCCAGGAACACCGATGATGCGGATGATCCGTGGCCCAGGTGCCGTCCTGCTAGCCGGAGCTGCTGCTCCGCCAGCAGGCTGGAGATCTGATAGAAAGCCACGGGGCGGCGGTCAGGTGGTCAGGTGGTCAGTGGACGCCATGCCCTCCCTAACCCAGTGATGTGATGAGACATGAACGACTGGGACGTGAGAAACACGTAAGAGAGTTTTCCCTAAGCTCGGTGCAATGAAGAAATACTTCAAGCTCACCGCACTCGTCCTCGGCTTCATGCTCGGCAGCTTCGCAAACGCCGAGTTACAGCGTGTGCCTGGAACCAACACGTATTACGAAAAAGATCTCGATGCCATGACCGACGCCAATACAAGTATGGTTGTCGTCGCAGAGATCAATGACACGCAAGGCGAGACCGCCATGGCTTTTATTTGCCGTGATGGCAAAGCCAGTGCATTCCTGAATACGAGGAACAACCTGATGAGCAGTGGGGAATACGACCTTGAACGCTCCCCTAATCTGATGTACCGGGTGGATTCGCAGCAAGCCAAGACCATTCCGTCACAAACTGGCCTCACCAGTGGAGAGCCGGACTTAACTCTTCTGGCTTTTGATGACGCTCGCGACGCCATCCTGACTGCTGCCTTCACAAATACCACGAGCAAAATCGTCATGCGCGTACTGCGAAACAATGGCAGCGCATTGGACGATACCTTCTCCATAGGTGGTTTCAAAGAGGCAATGCGAGTTGTAAATTATCGCAAATAGGTGATAAATTTGCGGTTATTTGAGCGAATTTAGAACTGAAACGAGTAAATACCAGTCCGTCATAGTGTAATTGGACAACACTCCGTCTTTTAGATTGGTACCTACAAGAATCATTCATATATTTGAGAAAATTGAGCTGCAGAGGAATATTATATGCTTCGAAAATCAGTAATTCTAGTCGGATCAGTCATTCTTACCTACGCGGCCGCTCAATCCCAAATCCCGAACACCAAAATTTCTTATCAGTTATCTATCAGCTCGGAGATCTCCGGTAATAGTGGACAGGTCATTCTTAGAGAGCTGAACGATCAGACAGGCAGTACAGCTTTAATTTTTCAATGCACTGAGGGAAGCACAATAATTCTTCTGAAGACAAAAAATGCACTTATGACTCTGAACCAGTATCAACAGGCCCAGGCACCTCAAATAGGGTATCGCATAGATAATGGTGAAGCACGTTCAATGCGCTCATTTTATATTCCAAATGATGAAGAACCTATATTGAATGCCGTCAACTTCGCCCTCAATAGCATGTTTTTGATGCCAAACTTATTGGCCGCGAAGTCTAAAATAATTATGACCACCCTCAGCACAAACGGGAAAACTCTGAGCTACACTTTTCCCACCAAAGGGCTTACGCAAGCCCTCAAAGCAGTTAACAACTGTCGTTGATTGATGATCCGCAAAAGCGGAGCAGGCACACAGGCAGCTTGCTCCGGAGATTGGGTTGCTCAGCGTTGACACCCTCTGCTGTCATGGAGACGCTTCGAACTGAGGTGAGGACCGTCGGCCGACGGCGCATCAACGAGGTTCGGGCACATAGCTGAACGTCCCGCTGACCAGCACCTGACTCCTCCCACTTGAATCTGCAGCATTGTTGAGCAAAGCGTTGTCAATCTTGAGGGTCACGAACTGCTGGCTGATCTTAAGCACTGTCACGGTGCCTTGGGTGCCCACAGCCTTCCAGTCGGTCTTGAGCACCCCACGGATGTCAACGCTGTAGAGCACTGTTGCCGCAACTTCCCCGTCAACTCCGAGGCGTCCCTCCCTCCTGTCCATGCTCTGAACCTTGAATGCGTCACCCGCTTTGATGGTGCCGCTGGCCTTTCCCAAAATCACGGCAAACTGACGAATGCTGGCTGGGGTGCCAGGAATACCAGTCACACCGATGGTGATGACGCCGTAACCGCCACTATCGCCTTCCTCATGCTGTCCCGGGCGGGACAGGCTGATCTACCGCTGGGGGCAGCACCGTGTTTTTTTACCCAGCACGAGAGTCACCTCTTCGCCAGAGCAATGGGCGACC
>NZ_VKDB01000037.1 GCF_007280555.1 Deinococcus detaillensis
GTAAGCGTCGGTGCAGGCTTTGAGTTGGTCGCGGGCGTCGGTGAAGCGGCTCTCAAGGGTGGGCTGTGCGTCGGTGGGGACACTCACGGGGAACTCCGAACGTGGGCCTGGGTACGTCAATCCCGCTCAATACGTTGACTGAGCACGCATACACGAGTAAAGTATGGCGTAAGGCGAATGCCGACAGGCTGTGGCGGCCTGCATAAGCTTCTTAAATTCTTGAAAAAGTGGAACCCTCTGCGAACAACGGTCTAGAAACCGCGCGGGGGGTTTCCCTTTGGTCTAGTGCTCGGTGACCGCCGGGATGTTGTCAGTATACGGTGAAATATGCTGGAAGTGACGATTTCGTACTGTTGCTTGGTACGGATGATTGAATGCAGCGGCTTTTGAACGTCTTCAATCCTGCTGGATTACCTTCTCGACGCTGAGAGGATCGGTGTTTTAGCCGGTTCCACTCACAGCAGGTCATGAACGATCTGCTGTGGGTGGAACCGGCTGTTACTTGCTGCCGTTCCTCACAGAAACAGTCGTGAACCCAACATGAAGAGCAGGGGCGTTACCATGTTCAAGATGCGCGTCCTGACTTTCTTTAATCATGCTGGCGGGGTCGGAAAGTCGAGCAGCGTGCGGGACATCGGTTACACGCTTGCTCAGCGCGGCTACCGGGTGCTCTTGGTCGACGCCGATCCGCAAGCCAACCTGACCGACTGGCTGGGTGTCCGTCAGATCGAACGTGACGGAGCGGTTCGGGAGATCGAACTCGAAGACACCATTTACCCGTCCATCCTGGCCGATGAGGACGCCGAGTTGGCCCTCCCAGTTCCCGTTCGTGTTCACGGTCTGGACCTGATTCCTGGGCATCTGGACGTCGCCACCATCGAGCCGCTCCTGCCCGGCCAGCTGATGGGCGTACTGAGACTCAAAGAGGCCCTTAAGCTGCTCGAAGACCGGTACGACTTCGTGTTGATCGATCCGCCGCCCAGCCTGGGGCAGCTCAGCGCCCTGGCGGTGATCGCTGCGCAGTACGTGATCGTCCCGGTGCCTGCGACTGGCAAGGGACTCAAGGGCCTTCAGACGGTCACCGTGATGCTCAACCGCTTCAGAAAAGCCAATCCGTTTCTCAGGCTGGCGATGATCTTGGTAACGCAGTACAACGACACGACCAACCACAGCCGGGAGAGTCTGGCGCAGCTCAGATCACAGTTCGGGCACCTAGCTCCGATCAGCTCCCCCCTGACTTACCGCCCGGCTCTGTATCCGGATTCTCAACTTCACGGCTCACCGCTGCCGGAGTTCGCCCGCCGGAATCCGGTGACGGCGGAGATCTCAGCGGTGACGGATATGCTGCTCGAATCCATCGGAATTCGAAATGAGTGATTCCCGGAACCGGGCCGACGCCTTCAGTTTCCTGCTTGGGGCCGCCGCCAGTACAGCTGAGGGTCCGCAGATCATCGCGGTCGACCGCGTCGCCGTGCTTGCTGGGCAGCCGAGACGACACTTCGATGAGGCTGCCCTCGCCGCCTTGAGCGCCAGCATCCAGAGTCAGGGTCTTTTGCAACCCATCCTGGTTCGACCTGCCCAAAATGGATACGAACTCATTGCCGGTGAGCGCCGATTGCGGGCCGCAAGGCTCGCTGGGCTGACGGAAATTCCGGCGACAGTCCGTGTCGTGGAAGACCAGGACGTCAATCTGCTGGCAGCCCTGGAGAATCTTCAGCGTCAGGATCTGAATCCACTCGACGAGGTTGAGGCCACACTGGCGATCCTGGCCCGCGCAATGGGAGTGGGGGAGGGTGAGGTCGTTGCGCTGCTGCATGCTCAGCGCCGGACACCCGACGCTGAGGTGGTGGAGCAGCTCGACGCCCTCTTTCAGCAACTCGGGAGGGGCAGCTGGCGGTCCTTCGCTGCCAACAAAACTGGCGTTCTCAGGTCTCCACCGGACCTTCTCGAGCTGATGCGCTCAGGACAACTCGAATACACCCGCGCCGCCGCCCTGTCGAAAGTCAAGGATGACCAGCAACGTCAGGCGCTGACCCAGCGTGCCCTGGTGGAGCAGCTCAGTGTCCGTGAGATTGCTGCCGCTGTAAAAGGGACCGTGAAAAGCCAGCAGCGTTACCAGCATGTGAAGTCACTGATCGACGAGAAGCGGATTGCGAGTCTGGCAGCGGACGAGCGCCTCAGAGTAGATCAATTGCTCGCAGAACTCGAAACACTTCTCAAGGGTCCGTCCAGTACGAAGGGGTGCTCATAACGTTATGAGCACCCCCGAATTTGCCCGACCGCTGAACCTCAGCCTCAACTTGACCCAGGCGCTCCCAACTGAACGTGTCACGGCTAAGCTGACCGGCGTCAGCGCTCAACAAGCCCACGTTTTTATAGGTGATACGCCTGCTGATGTCGTCTCAGCAAGTGGGGAAACCATCGTCTTCAGCGTTCCGCCCGGCACCAAAGCTGGATCACAAGTCGTGCGGGTCGATGTTGGTGGCCAGAGCCTCAAGCAGTCACTCGAGGTACTGGGAAAAGTCTCGACCACCGAAGTGGCCGTATGGGTCAAGGAAGGTGTGACGAAAAGCGACTTCAGTGCCAGGCTCAGCCAGCTCAATTTAGGGCTCAGTCTCATCGATTTCAGGCCCCTGAGTGGTCCAGGACCATGCACCAGTACCCTGGCCCGGGTGGGAGTCCCCAGCGGTCAGAATATCGGAGCGGTGTTGAGCCGACTGCGTCAACCAGCTGAGGAGGACGTGGTGTTGCAGGCGGATCCGCAAAGTCTCTGGGGACTGGATGTGGATCACCTCACCGCCATTGGCATTCAGGGAGCACGTCAACGGGGCCGTAGTGGCAAAGGCGTAACCATCGCCATCCTGGATACTGGGGTTACTCAACAAAGGCATCTGGGACAGAACCTCCTTGCCGGATATGACTTTGTAGAAGAAGACAGCGATCCAAGCGACGCCTTCGATGACTCGGTCACTCCCGATCAGGATGGACACGGGACACCGGTCGCTGTTCTGGCCGCTGGTGCAGAGTTCGGCGTTGCCCCTAACGCACGAATTCTTCCCATTCGGATTGGAGATGCCCACGGACAAATTCTGGCGAGCCAAGCTGTCCGGGGAGTTTGCTTCGCATTGAAGACTGTGCCCCCCAAACAACTCGTACTGAATCTCAGCTTCGGTGGAGATACACCCACTCAAGGATTGAAAAATGTCTTGGCCTATGCGCTCCAACAGCAAGTTCTGATTGCTGTTGCCGCTGGAAATCAAGGCAGTGCTGGCCCAACACATTATCCTGCTGCTTTCGACTTGCCTGGGCTGGTGGCCGTTGGAGCACTTCAGGTCCTGCTCACTGAAGAGTGGCGTCCCGCTTCATTCAGCACACACGGAGCCTACGTCGATATCGCTGCTCCTGGACAGGGCATCATGAGTAGTAGTCCCACCAGTACCATTCATGCTTATGAAGGGACTTCCTTCGCAACGCCACTGGTTGCTGGGGCGTTGGCTTTGTGGCGAGAAGCTTTCCCGGCTGCCACTCCAAGTGAAATAGAGCAGAAAATCAAAAACAGTGCGGTGCCTCTCCTTACGGCTAAGGCTGAGGAGATTGGCAGTGGCATGCTGAACCTCTCTCAAGCTCCATAAGGGGTGATGTTGCCTTAATCGGATTGGGGTAGGCTCACCACCGTGACCGACTGAACGCTCTAGCGCCACCGCTTCCCGATGACCATCATCCAACACGCCGTGTGGCTATATCACCGCTTTCACCTGAGCTATCGGGACGTCCAGGAACTGCTGCACCAGCGCGGCATCCAGGTCAGTCATGAGACGCTGCGCGATGGTATCTAGACGAGATGTGCACGACGGTGGACGGCGTTCGTCCCGGCAGATCCCAAGTTTAGCGGACGTCGACCACCAGGAAGTGATCTCCACAGCGCGTTGTAATAACATCATTGAGCAAGAACATCGATCCACACGACGACAGGAACGACAACAACAAGGATTCAAGCGGCGCAAACGTGCTCAAGAATTCCTGAGCCTGCACGCCCGGATCACGAATCTCCACCACCACTCCCGAACCAGCGTCTCCGCCTCGACCAGACGAACCAACCAGAAGCAAGCGTTCCAGACGTGGTCAACCGTCGCGACTGGGGTGGCCTGAACCTTAAACCACCCCAGCCCTCCGTCTGGCGCGAGCCAAGTTAGGACAACACAACCGTTTCAAGTCCCCTCAGAAACTGTCGGGTACTGAGCACTGCCGCTCACTTCATTTCGGGGGGCTCCTACTTCCAAACCAAACTGATCAGTCCGGTCAATACGGATGTGAAGAAAAGCCAGATCACCAGCACCCGCCAGCCGCCTAGATCCAGCGGATCACGCCCGGACCGGACAAACCAGCGCCGGGACAGCCCCAAGTAACTTAGAACGGCCAGCCCTAGACTCAGCAGCAACACCAGCGGCAACCGCCCCGGCAGCAGCGGCACCAGCAGGCTGGGCAACACCAGCAGCACCATCGGCGCGACAATCAACCCGCTGAGGCCGCGCTGCAACTCGCGTTCCCAGAATGTATGTTGGACGGTTTTGTTCATCTCTCCCTCCCTCAAAACTGAATGTTCATGACATTGTTTTCGTCGGCCAAGTACATCAGCAGCATCGCCAGATAGATGAAGGTCATCAGCCAGGCCAGGGCACGTGAGTCCATTAACGAGAACAGCGCTCCGCCGAACAGAGCGTACAAGCCGTAGATCACAAAGTGTTCGGCGGCGTGTGCCAGCGGATGGGCGTCCACGTAAGCCTCTACCGTGCGCGACATGCCCAGCAAATCCAGCGTCGCCACACTCAGTAGCACGCCCCAGTGCACCGCGCGGGCACGCCAGTTAAGGGCTTCTCGTCCAATGCCGGGCGAGACGTGACTGACCATCAGGTTGACCAGCCGCCGATAGATGCCGGAAAGCGGCACGCCCAGGATCAGTCCAGCCACCGCCATCAGCATGTGTTCGGCATTGTGAAAGTAGTCGTCCTGCACGGCGCTGGCGATCACGACGGGCAAGAGCGACAGGCCCAGCACGCCCAGCGACAGCGCTGCCCAGAGGGCGTGGGCGGGGCGCAGATTGGTTTTGAGGGTGCCCGCACCGCCCCGCCAGAGGGAGCCGGACCAAGCGGCCATCTCCGGGCGTGTCAGAAGCCCAGCCCGCCCTGACCGGTGTTCACGGCCAGGGTTGTCCATAAAGCCAGGGCCAGGCCCACTCCCAGGGTCATTTTCCAGTTGGCCCGCAGCCAAAGTTTGGCGCTCTTCACAGTCTGCTCCTGTTGTGTACATTCATGGGGCGCGGCCCTGTCCGGCGGCGTTCTGGCGGGCCAGCGGCCAGGGAGCGGTGGCCAGGGGGCTGCTGGTCGCCAGCGCGTAGAAGGTGCGGCCCGCGCCCACGTAGAGGTGTCCGTCCGGCCCGATCACCGGCGAGCCGAAGACTGCGCCGTCCAGTTGCAGCGCCCACTGCTGCTGGCCGTCCAGGTTCAGGGCGTGCAGCAGGCCGTCTCCGGTGCCGACGTAGATCACATCGCGGGCCAGGGCAGACGATCCGCCGATGCTTTCCCCGACCTGCACCGTCCAGCTCACGTCGCCCGATAAGCTCATGGCCGTGAGCTGACCCGCAGTATCGGTGAGGTACAGCCGGTTTTCCTTGCCGATCAGCGGCGTGGTTTCCAGCGGCGCACCTTTGTGGGTCCAGCGCACCTTACCTGCCGGGTTCAGCGACACCAGACCGCTGCCAGTCCCCAGATAGAGGTTGCCCTGCCCGTCAATGGCCGGATTGGCATACAGGGTAGAAGCCGCTTTGTACTGCCATTTGACCTTGCCCTGCGGGGTCAGGGCCAGCAGCAGCGACTTGGCCCCAATATAGACCGTGCCGTCTTGCGCCACGACCGGCGAGGCGCTGTAGAAGGTCGATACCTTGTGCTGCCAGATCTCTTTTCCCTGTCCATCTAGAGCGTACAGGAACGGCCCGCCCGCCGCGTAGATGGTGCCATTTTTGCCCACGGCTGGAGAGAGCACCGGAGAGTCGTCGATGTGCTTTTCCCAGCGGGTCTTACCGTCCAGACTCACGGCGGCCAGTTCGCCCACACGGGCCAGCAGCAGCGTCTGTCCCGAAATGGCCGGGGTATACAGCAGCCGGTCGCCCAGATCAAAGCGCCAGTGCTGTTTGCCGCTGAGCGCGTCCAGCCCTGAAGCGATTCCCCTGGCGTCGGCCACGAACGCCTGACCACCGGACGCCAGAACCACCGAGGCCCCCGCCCAGCCCTGGCCGTTGACCGTCCAGAGGATTTTCGGAACGCCGCCTGCGCCGGTTACTGGCGTCCCCGACTGCGCCCCAATCAACGCGGCGGCCAGGGCCAGGCTGCCCACCAAGCCGCCGAGCCGGGGGAGCCAGCGCCGCAGCTGAAAGCGCGTCATTGTCCGCCCCCAGCCGGACGCACGAACACACCGTCGGCCCGCTCCCAGGGGGCGTTGAAGGTGTTGATAGGGTCTTGGACGTTTACGCCGCCCTTGGTGACCTCCAGTGGGCTGGGCGTGCCGGGGGCAGGAGCCATGACCGCGCTGAGATAAGCCACTACGTGTTCCAGCGCAATCTGACCCTGATCGTTGCCCCATTCGGGCATCAAGCCATCGAAACCGTACTTGATGAGTTGCGCCACCCGGCTGGGGGGCAGGGTCCACAGCAGCGAGTCGCCCTGGAGCGTGGCGGCCTCGAACGGTCCGGCCCGGCCCTGGCCGTCACTGCCGTGACACTGGGCGCATCTTCCCTGGAAGAGCGCCGCGCCGCCCTGAAGCTGGGCGGTGGGCGCGGTCAGGGCGAAGACTGAGAACTCGCCAGTCAGGTCGAAGTGAGTGGGGTGGGCCGCGACCGCCGGGTCAGCGGCAGCTTGCTGATATGAGCGCACCACAGCTGGCCTGGCCTGCATCACCGAGGCCGGTTCCGGCTCGTCCAGGGGGGCCAGATGGAAGGCGAAGTACCAAGCGCCCCACAACCCGAACATCACGAAGAAGACGGCCAGGAAATTGGGCACCGAGGCGTCCCCAGACCGAATCTCATCGGATTCAAGCTGGGCCTGGACCTGCTCGGCAACCTTGGCCTCGGCGGCAGGGCCGCGCTGCGGCTGGTAATTTTGCGTCTGGGCCAGCGCGTCCTTTTTGTCTGAATCGCGCTGTTCGGATGGCCGACGTACAGGCTGGGCAGAACCGGATTGAGCAGAACCGGGTTGGGCAGGGCTAGCCTGAGTCGGCTTGGACTGCTCAGTATCAGGCTGCGGGGGACGTTCGTCTTCAGGCATGGCTCATTCCTCCCCCGGCTCTTTCCAGGTGGGCGTTTCCTGGTTGACGCCGTGCATCATGCGGTACTTGGGCAGCTCCGTTTCTTCAGGCTTGCTGGGGTTGTGAACCGCCAACATCAGCAACATGGCAATGGTCACGATGATGATCAGCGCCACCACGATCACGCCAATTACGGCAGTGGACATGGGTCTGACCTCCGGAAGTGAACGCTCATTTGAGAGTCATCAGGTAAGCGCTGATGGCGTCGAGATTTTCTTTGGACAGATAACCGAAGCTGGGCATCCAGGTGCCGGGATTCAGGCGCTCGGGGTTGAGGAAATGAATGGTCATCCACTCCTGGCTGGGCCAGCGCGTGCCGACATGCATCAGATCCGGCCCCCGGCGGTGCTGCCCAAAAAACGTCGGGTTTTGGTACAGGTAATCGCCCGGATGACTGACCGCGCCGATGTCGCCGGGCTGATGAACCGTGCCGATGTCAGACTCCGGTAGCCGCACATTTTGGCTGTGACACTCCCAGCAGCCCGACTGGGCGTACAGCTGACGGCCCCGCATCTGCTGGGCGGTGTACTTCACGGCCAGCGGTGTGGGCTGGTAGTTGTTGGTGGCGAAATACGGCAGCGCCACGGTGGTCAGAATCGCCATTGAAAAAATCAGCAAACTCAGGGCCACCAGCAGCCCGGTATTGCCCTCGATTCGGTCAAACATCTGTTTCAACATGGCTGCCCCCCTCTAATCCGTCGCCGCAGCGGGCGGCAAATTGGATGCTTGCGGATGGGGATCGCGCACGGTCGGACCGGGGAGTGAGTCGGATTCCGGCGCGTGTTTGGGGACCCAGGAGCGGTCATACACGGTGCGGATCATGTTGTACATGAAGATCAGGTGCGAAACGATAATCAGCAGGCCGCCGCCCGCCACCGGCCACATCAGCGGCTGGGTGGGCCAGACGGTGGAGTCCATCCAGTCTTGCCCGCCGACCCGCCAGTTGGCCGATTGCACCAGCCCAGCAGTCTGGAGAAACAGCAGCAGCACGATCCAGCCGGTGCCGAACAGCGCCAGATGCCACCAAGCCAGCGCTCTGGAATAGATGGGGTGGCCGGTGACGCGCGGCACCAGATAGTAGCCCGCCCCCAGCGCGATGGCGCTGAAGCCCGCGCCCATCGCCAGCATGGCGTGGCCTACCGTGAACTGCGAGAAATGCTCATAAATATTCAGCGTTCTGAGCGCCATGATCGACCCCTGTACCGAGGTCAGCAGGTAGCAGGTCAGCCCGAACACCACGAATCCCAGCGCCGGGTCCTGGGCCAGCATCTGAGTGTTGGGCTGCACCGATTTGTAGAGGTTCCACACCGAGGCGAACACCGGAATGAACAAAAAGATCGAGAACATAATCGCCTCGGTCTGAAGCCAGTACGGCAGGGCGCTGGTGACGCTGTGGTGGCCCCCCACCGGCGGATAAACAAAGATCAACGTCCAAAAGCCGATTAGCGAAAGCCAGTGGCTGTAGATGGGCCGCTTAGTGATCTTGGGAATCAGGAAGTAAGCCAGCCCGAGGCCCGCCGGCGTGTACCACATCCCCAAAATGTTGTGACCGAAAAACCAGTTGGTCACGTTGTCGTAGATGCCCTGATACGGGTTGTTCAGCGGGTTGAGCCACAGCCCCTTGCCGATGATGATGACGATGGGCAGCGCGAGCACGGCGGACAGCGAGTACCACAGGCTGACGTAGAGCGGGCGTTCGCGGCGATAACGCACAGTATTGACGATGTTCAGCGTGGCGCACAGCAAGGCCGCCAGCAGCAGCACGTCGACCGGCAAAATGGTTTCGGCGTACTCGCGGCCCCGGCTCATGCCCAGCGAGAGGGTCACCCAGGTGGTCAGGCCTGCCAAGTTCCACAGCCAGACGCTCAGGTGGGCCAGCCGCTCGCTCCACAGCGGGGCACGGCACAACCTGGGCACGATGAAATACATGCCCGCCACCGATCCCATCGACAGCCAGTACCACAGCACCAGTTGCACATGCAGCTCGCGCATTTTTGACCACACCAGAAATTGCTGCAAATCCAGCGGAATGTACTTCCAGACCTGCGGGTGGGCCAAGTAGATGGCCATCAGCAGGCCGTAGGTCATGCCGATCAGCATCCAGATGCTGCCGGTCAGGAACATCCGGTAAGCGGCGGTGCCGGGCCGGGTCGGGAAAAACCAGTTGGCGCGGGGCGCGGGGGCAGCGGCAGCGGGCAGGTGGGCAGTTTGGGTCATGCAGGCTCCTGGGGGCTGAAGGCAAGGAAAAGAGGAGCTAGCGTTCCGGCACGTACTGGGTGGTGACGTACAGGTACAGCGTGAAGGCCGCCAGAGCGATCAGCAGGACCAGCAGGCCCCACGCCAGCCACAGCGGCATCGGTTCCGGGCGGTCACTGATCTGGGTCTGGATGGGCGGGGTGTGGTGTTCGAGTTCCGCAGAAGGTAAGGCGGGAATCTGGCTGGCCTGGGTCAAGGCGTTCTCCTCTGAACTCGGGACTTCGTGAGCCATCACGGATCAGGCAGAGAGGGAACGCTTTGCGGCGTGGTGTTGTTGACCGACTGAAAGACGGGGTACTGACTGTAAAATCCGTCCTTGAAAATGGGGAGGGTGTCGGGGCTGGCCTCGTTGCGGCCCAGATAGCGCAGGTAGCGCAGAATGCTCCAGGCCTGCTGACGGTCGATCACTTTCTGAGTGACCCAGCCGCGCATCGGCGTGCCGACGATGCCGTGTTCCAGAATCCACATCAATTGGCCGTCGCTGTAGCGCTGCACTTCCGGAGCGGTCAGGTCTGCTGGGCGAGGTTGCAAGCTGCGCCCGGCTGGACTCAGGCCACGGGCGTTGGTGCCGTGACAGACCGCGCAGGTCTGGATGTAGTTCTGGCGGCCCAGTACGATCTGCGGCGGCGTGCCGGGCAGCGGGTTGGTGCGGGTATCTTTAGGCATGATCAGCGTGCGGCTGCGGACATAGCGGGCCACCGCCTCCATCTGGGAGCGGGTCAGCAGCAACTTCCAGGCGGGCATCCCCGTTCCCGGCACCCCTTCGGCGATGTAGCCGAGCAGCTCGCCGTCGGTAAGGTTGCCGATGCGCGGGGCACGCAGGTCAGCCGGGTGCGGCAGGATATTGACGCCGGACAGCCCGCGCCCCCGCAGTTCGGGGCCGTGGCAGGCCGCGCAGGTAGCGGCGAAGACTTGTCGCCCTTCCAGCAGGGTTGGCACGTCGTTGGGGCGGGTCAGGGTGACGTTCTTGTAGCCTTCCGGCGGGCGCAGGGCACCGGCGTAACTTCGCAGCCCGCCCGACACACCCTCGTAATTGGTCGGCCCACTGGCGCAGGCACTAAGTAAAGCGCCACTGAGTAGCAGTGCAGTCCAGCGGCGCAGAAGCTGCCAGGACGATCCAGCAATGTGGACGGGCTTGCTCTCCATACCAAAAACACCTCAGTTTTAGGTACAACAACGTTTATCTTTAGGTAAGCTGAGCGGGCAGGCTTCACGGGTGCCACTTTGCCTGAGACCCGGAATCCTGAAACGGCTGTCTGGCCGCACTTAGATCTCATTGAGGGAAGTGTGCGAGAGGCCACTATACTCCTGGAAGACGGCAGCGAACATGAAATGTTTTCACCTCTCCCAATCACGGGAAAGGTCCAATTTTTGCTCAGTTCCTGGCACTTTGAGGGTGGTCCCAAGCCACCGGGTCTCTAGCGGTTAACCTGTCATTCAAGAGTTCGTAGGTAAAGAAGCTGGTGGCTGTAAAGTCGCCGCCCCCGCTTGACTGCCACCAACTGTCCCCGCGTGACCCACTGACGCAGCGTGGCTTCCTGAACGCCGAAGGCGGAAGCCAGTTCGCTGAGTGGTTGAAGGGGAGAGTGGGGCTCAACCGCCGCAGCCAGCAAGGTATCGAGCTGTGGGATCACGCCATCGGCCAGCAGGTTTTTGATATTGCAAGACCGTTGTGGAGGATCAGTTCAGTGCGGCGCGGTATTCCTCAAATCGAGTCGGTGAGCGATATCCCAAGCTGGAATGGCAACGCTCACGGTTGTAGAACACTTCAATCCATTCAAATACCAAGCTCCGCGTGTCAGCGCGGTTTCCCTGCGCTTTTTGGAGATCCAATTCCAGCTTGAGGGTCGAAAAGAAGCTCTCTATTGCGGCGTTATCCCAGCACTCCCCCTTCCTGCTCATACTTTGCAGCGCCTCCAGGCGCTGCAGAGCCTGTCTATACTCGCTACTGGCGTATTGGGTGAATTCAAGTGATGGTCGCAACACCTCAAATCAGGGGGTTGGGATGAAACACGTAAAGCGAGCATCAGATCGATCTGGACGTCGTAAGATGAGTCCACCAGGACGACCAAGACTGGCACGACGTGAAGATCAGCAGTGACGTGACCCCCGAATCTCGGTCCAAAAAAGTTGCGAATTCAGTGGCAAGCTGGAGGGACAATGAAAGGGAAACGGTACACCGAGCAGCAGATGCTAGACGTTCTGGGTCAGGTTGAGGCGGGTCAACCGATTAGCGAGGTCGCAAGGATAGCGGGTGTGGCGGTGACGACGATTCACCGCTGGAAGGCACATTACGGTGGAATGACCAAAGACGAAACCAAACGGTTTCGTTTGCTGGAGGAAGAAAATCGCCGTTTGAAGAGGCTTGTTGCTGATTTATCGCTCGACAATCTGGTGCTCAAAGAGGTGGTCGCAAAAAAGTGGTGAATCCTGAAGCCACATCACAGTCCCAGACGCCGATCAAGCGCCAGGTGGTGGGCTTCATCCGCCAGCAATTCAAACTCACTGAACGGCGGGCGTGTCGGGTCCTCGGGTTCTGGCGCTCAACCCAACGGCACTACAGAAACAGTCCTGGAGAGGAAAAAGACTTGGCCCTAAAGATCCGACTGCGTGAATTGGCTCAGGAGCATCCCCGGTTTGGCTATCGGAGACTCCACGTCCTGTTAAAGCGCGAAGGACAAGTGGCCAATCACAAACGGGTCTACCGGATCTATCGGGCTGAAGGACTAGCCGTCCGTCGCAAAGCCCGCAAGAAGATCACGGCCCGAGAACGGGTGCAGAAACCTGTGGTTTCTGCCGCCAATCAGCGTTGGAGTATGGATTTTATGTCGGACCAGCTCGCGTCTGGGCGGCGATTTCGCGTCCTCAACGTGGTGGACGACTTTACGCGGGAGTGCCTGATGATGTATGTCGGTACGTCCATTACGGGCTCGGACGTGGCCAGACTCTTAGGCGACGTTCTGGCTGAGCGTGCTCAGCCAATCATGATCGTGACGGACAACGGGCCGGAGTTCATCAGCAAAGCGCTCGACCAGTGGGCACATGAATACGGCGGTAGCCGTACCGTACCCGCGTTGTAGGGTCTCGGTTATCCGTTTCAGGATGACCGGTTTCTGGACGTTCACCAGCGGTTGAGAGCGTTGACTGGACCAGCCTACGCCGCCGGACAGGCGGGGTGAAGTCTCAGCCCGATTAAGGCAACACAACCCTTTAGCGCGGCTGATAACCTGATAAGCAATGGCCTTGACCCTGCTCAGCACAAAGCTGCATCCTCCCCTTCCCACAGCCCATGTCATTGCGCGGCCACACCTTGTCGCACGGCTCGAGCGGGGGATCGGTGCCAAGCTCATGCTCATCTCGTCTCCAGCAGGGACGGGCAAATCCACTTTACTGGCGGCCTGGCTCAGGCAGCAAAGCCGCCCCGCCGCTTGGCTTTCTCTCGATAATAGCGACAACGATCTGAGCCAGTTCTTGCTCTACTTGGTCAGCGCCCTGCAACAGCTTGATCCTAACCTTGGAGTGGGGCTGCCTGAACTCCTGCAACAACAAAATGTAGTGAGCTTTGAACCCTTACTGATTCAGCTCACCAATAACCTGGCACAGCTCGGCGGCAGGGTCATCTTGGTTCTCGACGACTATCATTTCCTGTCCAACTCAAGGATTCACGACGCCACCGAGTTCCTGCTCGATCACCTGCCGTCTCAGGTGTGTCTGGTTATCGTCACCCGAACCGATCCGCCTCTGGCGCTCTCACGACTGCGGGTTCGCAGCCAATTGTTGGAGGTGCGTGGTGCGGACCTGCGATTCGACCTTGAGGAAGCGGCGCACTTTTTGAACGGGAGTCAGGGGCTTGGCCTTTCCCCCGCTGCCATTGCCAGCCTGGAGGCCCAGACCGAGGGCTGGATCGCCGCCCTGCAACTGGCGGCCCTGTCTCTTGCCGAGCGGCCTGACAAGGAAGCGTTCGTGGAGGCCTTCGTGGGCAGTCACCGTTTCCTGGTGGACTATCTGGTGGACGAAGTGCTCAGCCGTCAGCCCGCCTCCATCAAGACCTTTTTGCAGCGCACGGCGATTCTGGAGCGCTTCAATACGTCTTTGTGTGAAGCGGTGACCGGCCAACCCACCGACGCCGATCTGCTCAGGCAGCTTGAAGCGGCCAACCTCTTTCTCGTTCCCCTGGACGACGAGCGTAGGTGGTACCGCTTTCACCACCTCTTCGCCGAGTTTTTACGGCACCGCTTGAAGGCGGACGAGCCAGCATTGATTCCTGAATTGCACCGCCGGGCCAGCGCTTGGTTTGCGGCTCAGGGTCTGACCGATGAAGCGATCCGGCACGCCTTTCTGGCAGACGACAACGAATTGGCCGCTCAAGTCGCCGCCGCTGTGGTGGCCAAGCTGGCCGTGCAGTGGAGCAACGAGCAGTTCATCCAGTACTTTCAGCGATTGCCCACCGCGCTGATCCCAGCTCATCCCCAGCTCTGCTTGTATTACGGCTGGTTTCTGACCACCACTGGGCGACTCGGAACCATCAAGGCGGCGCTGCCGCTGCTGGAACAGAGCAAGGTGTATTCCCCGGAACCCCAGATGCTTGACGCCGCCATCTTCGGTCTGCGTGCCTACGATCACCTTCATCAGCTGGACTTCGCCGCCGCCGCCCGGCTGTGCCAGCAGCAGCTGAGCCTGCTCGAACATGAACAGCCAGGTCGTTCCACCCCCGAGGCGCTGATGGTCCGTATCGCTGGCACCAATCTGATGGGGTCTATCTGTTTTTACACGGCTCCGCAGCGAGCAGCAGCGCTCTATCAGGTCGCTCTGAATCTGGCTCAGCAGATCGGGAGTTTTATCAGTATTTTCACCGCCACCACCGGACTGGCCCAGGCCAACCAGCAACTGGGCCAACTCCGTGAAGCGGCGCGTGTCCTCGAACAGGGGATACGCCACCTAGAAAACACGCGCAGTCAGCGCGGGGGCAGCACCAGAACCGGGAACGTCGCCGAACTGCACGCCCGGTTAGGCCAGCTCCACTACGAGCGCAATCAGCTGGCTGAAGCTGGGGCGGCCCTTCGGCAGGCCAGAAAGCTCAACGAACTCTACGGCTCTCCGTTGGCCCTGGCTCTGGAACTCAGTCTCTCGCTGAGGCTCTGCCTGGCAGCGGGTGAGGTGGAAGCGGCCCACACGGCGCTGCACCGGCTGGACGAGGTAAGCGCCAGCGTCCACGGCAGTGATCCGCTGCTCAAGCAGACCTTCGAGGTGCTGGCCATGCACGGCAGACTGGCGCTTTCGGCCCAAGCCCCCCAGTTGACCCACCTTCTGGACGAGGTGAAGGACTGGCTCGAATCGTGCTGGCCCAGCAACGACGAGCACTTCGGGTCCCCGCTCAGCGGCCACGATATCCTGGCCCGTTTGCGGCTGGCCCGCAATGAACCCACCCAAGCGCTGCCCCTACTGGAGCGGCTGATCGAGGCAGCCCAGGACCAGGAACGGGAAAATGACCTGATCCGCTTCCTGCTGCTGCAAGCCCTGGCGCTGCAACAGCTGAACCGGGAAGGGGAGGCCATGCAGGCGCTGATCCGCGCTCTGAAACTCGCCGAACCGGAGGGCTACTACCGCAGCTTCATAGATCTGGGATCCCAGATGCAGGCCCTGCTCAAGCAGCGTGCCAGAAGCCGGAACACACCGTACCTCGCCGCACTTCTGGCCGCGTTTCCGGAAAGCAGCAGTCCTCTGACAGCGCCCGAAAAGCCCCAGACCGAAGTGATTATTCAAAGGGTGCAGGGCGAAGCATTCAATGCGCGTGAGCTGGCGGTGCTCCGATTGCTGGAAGTTGGGAATACCCACAAACAGATTGCCAGGGAGCTTCAGCTCTCGCCCAACACCGTGAGATGGTACATGAAAAACATATACATCAAATTGCGGGCAAACAACCGCACTGGGGCGCTCAACCGCGCCAGGGAGATGGGGCTGCTCTAGCGCCCCACTACACTCTTTCCACCCACACACTTCCTACCCATTTGCAGGGTGACACATCATCACCTTTCTCATTAAGATTGGGTTCAGGTGATGTCCTGTGGGGAGATTTGAGCCGCTGTGTTACGAAATTCGTGTGAAGGGGCATCTTGATGCCGGCCATAGCGAGTGGCTGGGCAATCTCGAGCTTCACCTTGAGTTCCGCCGTGACCAACCCGTCACGGTATTAAGCGGCTCCCTCACCGATCAGGCTGCACTGCACGGGGTACTCAACATGCTTCAGGCGTTGGGTGTGGTTTTGCTGGAAGTCACTCAAGTCGAGGAGCCGAATTGAAGCGCCCACGAGAAAAAAAGCAGATGAGCGGGTGTCCACTCACCACTTTACCGATACAAGCTGGAGGATGTGACCATTGAAACGACGAGTGAACGAACTCACCGACCTGGACCCGCTTCGCGCCGCTGCCGCTGGCCCGCGGAGAGTGGACAAACAGCGCCGGACATGGCGTGCGGCGATCTATTGCAGCGCCATCATGAGCAGCGTCGCCGGAGCGTCCGGTGAAGTTCAGATCAGGTATTACAGCGTCAGTGCGGCCCAGAGTTTTCTGGACGCTTTCAGTGTGCAGCTCAAGCTTCAGTCGCCCAGCAGTCAGACAAATAGTTACGCCGTTGACCTCTCGGTTGAAACGCCGCTCCAGAGCTTGACGGGCCGCTACACGTCGGGGCGGCACACCGTCCAGGTTCAGGCTCGCCGCCAGGTCGACTTCGTTCAGAAGAGCGCCAACCTCTCCGGCAATCTGAATTACTCGTACTCGCCCGTGCTGGAGGCTTCGGGTTTGGCGCTCTCGTCTTTCTCGGCGTTTTACGCTTACAACGGCAGTCAGTCCCCGACCCAGGCCACCACCGTTCACACGGGTGGCCTGAATTTCGGTGTGAGAATCTCGGATGCCCTTTCCGGCTCGCTGTCGGGTTCCGGCACGCTGTTCGACATCAAAGCCGGTACTTTCAGCAGCAACCAGACGAGTCTCATGGCGTCCGGCTCGCTGAATTACCGCAAGTCCAGCACCACCGCCTCCATCAATCCGAGCTTCACCTTCGCGGACGGCAAGACCCGCTGGAACGTGGGGCTCAATGCCCGCGCCGCGCTGACCGGCGACCTGGCCCTGTCGGGGTACACCAATCTGAGTTCCTCGTCCCCGGCCACCACGACGGCGGATCTGGACTATGACGCCAGTAAACTGCTGGGCCAGGGAACGCCCAAGGGCAAGCTGAGTGTCGGCGCGGCGGTGACCCTGACTTCCCCGGTCTTCACCGTAACCGGGCGGGTCAGGACAGCCCCAATCCCCAACCTCACCCTCGGAGGCAGCGTGGGCTATACGCCGTCCACGTCGGCGCTGACCTACAGTGCCGACGCCTCCGGCAAGTTGGGGCCGATGTACCTGAGTGCCAACACCTCGCTCAGCACCGCGCCGGAGACCGCAGCGGCCTTCAGCGTCAGCACGTCTATCAGCGCTCAGGCGCAACCGGTCTACGGGTCGGTGTCGCTGGGCTACCGGCGGCAGGGTGAGTCACAGAGCGGCTACGCGTCCGGCACCTTCGGCTACCGCCAGGGCAGCCTGGATCTGGGCACCACCCTGGCCCTCAATGCCTTTTCTCAGGGCAACTTGAACACCGGCACGTCCTCAGCGGCGGGTGCGTGGCAGATCCTCGGCACCGCCGACTTCACGGCCGCATACGCCGTCCTCAAGAACATCGACGTGACTGGCAGTGTCCGCTACGAGCAGGCGTCAACCGCCTCGTCCAATCACCTGCGCTACGGCGCGGGACTGCGCTACCGCTTTTGATGCTGGGTTACCCGCGAAGGATCAATATGACCGAGAGACGGTTGCCAGACACATTCCTGGCGCGATCACCGATTGCTGTTCGGCAGCACCTGCTGACCGCGCCGACCACCGACCACGACATACCGCGCGGCCCCAAGCCAAGTGGAGAAGCCGTCAAGTTCTCTCTAACGAATGCGGCGCGGCACATCACCGCTCCCCTCAATTGGAGAGATGACAACGCAGACGATCAAGGGTACGGCGACGGTTTGGGTTTCCGCCTCTTTGAACATCCATTCCGGTCAACGGGCCAGTCTTCCGTGTGGCAGCCGACCGGTGGAGGACCTCTATGAATCAACAATGGCGGCCAGGAGAAATTTTGGCCCACAGTCGGATGAACGCCGTGCGGCTCGTGCTGCTGGCCCTGTTCCTGACGGGAGGCTGGGGAAGTGCGGAGAGGGTCTACCTCCTCACGTCTGGGGAAGCTACACCTGGAGCCAACCAGTTCGTTCCTCGGGCGGAAGCACAACGGGTGACCGGCTTCGCGGATTTCTCAGATTGCGCGGCAAACGAAAGAGTGTGGACTGTGCAGACTAAGCAGTACACCTCTCCACCGATCATCCGCGTCTACACTGTCAATAATCCACCCGGCGGGCAGACCGCACTGGACTTTGGCGTGATTCAGGCAGACGGGTATTTGGAGTTGCGGTCATCTGGACGTTGTCATGGCGCTACCGCCGGTCAAGAATCCAATTACCCTATACCCACCCGGCTCACGGCAGACGCGAGCAATCCCGCTTACGTGCTGACGGGCCAGTCGGCCCAGTACAAGTTTAACAACAGCGGCGAAGGCGTGACGTACACCATCAACTGGGGTGAAGGAGCGCCCGACAACTGGGTGGGCTTTGGCGGTGAGCCGACCCATACCCTCCCCCACACCTACAACACAGCGGGCGTCTACACGATCAGGACTGTGGCCAGCAACGCGGGTTACACCGCCCCGGAACGCACATCGACCGTGACAGTCTTGACCCCCACCTTGACGCTGCTGACGACGTATCAGGTGGAGCCACGAGACAACATGGCCATCTTGTACAAGGATCTGCTTCCTGGAAGTAGCCACACTGTGGACTGGGGCGACGGTACGACGAGTGACTTTGTTATGCCCGCAGGCCCGCCTCAACCGTTGAGACTGCTACATGCCTATGCGAAGGAAGGGACCTACACCATTCGCACCCCAACCCAGCCCAGCCTCGCCCCCCTTCAAATCACCATCAAGGCTTCTCCGCCCAACCTGACGGTGTCAGGCACAGGATTGGCCGCGACGCTCAATATCAGCTATACCCAACCTGGCACAAACTACACGGTCGACTGGGGCGACAACCAGACCTCGCCGCTGGCGGGGAACCTTTCGGCGCAGCAGCTGAATCACACTTACTCGTCACCCAGCACCTACACGGTCAACATGTATGGCCCGACCTCGGCCACGACCACGGGCGTGCTGGCGACCGCAACCTTCACAGCCACCCTGGGCAACGTGACCCTCAGCGCCGCCCCTCAGCGGCCCGTGGTGAGGGAACAGGTGGTGGTCACGCTGACTGGACTGGCTGATTCGGCCACGTACGATCTGAACTGGGGAGACGGCACCACCGAGCCGTTGACCGGCCAGACGACCGCGTCGCGCTCGCACGCCTACGCGGCGGCCCAGGATTACACCATCACCGTGACCAACGGCGGGCGGACGCTGGGCACCACCGCCGTGGCCGTGCAGGTTCCCGCACCGGTGCTCTCCCATACCGCTCAGAATCTGACTGTGACTCTCCAGGTACAGAACCTTGTGGCGGGCGCGGCCTACACGGTGAACTGGGGTGAAGGAGCGCCCGAGCCACTCAATGCCACTGGCCCGGCTGCGACCCTCGCGCACGCCTACCCCAGACCCGGCACGTACACAGTGACTGTCACACCCGCACGCGGCGTACCCGCCACCGAATCCGTGTCCGTGGTCGCCTCGCAGCCGAAGCTGGCCATTATCCCGCCGGTCGTGGACACCGATCAGACGGTCACGGCAACCCTGTCCGACCTGACCAAAACGCTGAGCTACACCCTCGACTGGAGAGACGGCCCGCCGATCACCTTCACGGCGGCCGACGTGATCAATACCCTGACCCACAGCTACGCCGTGCCCGGCACGTACCAGGCGGAACTGACTTCCTCCAGCACCAATCCGGTCTCCGCGCCCGTTACGGTGCGGCCCGCCGCGCCCACACTGCAACTGGTGGCCAATGAACTGAGTGTCGCGCTCACCGCCGCCAAGCTCTACGCCGGCGTGACCTATACCGTCAACTGGGGCGCAGGTGTAACCGAAACCTTCCAGGCCACCGGACCGATCATGACCCTCACGCATCTCTACGCCGCGCCGGGCGTGCAGACGGTCACGCTCACCCCCAACGGCGGCACGCCGGCCACGGCCACGGTGACGCTCATGGTCCCCGCGCCCACCCTGAGCGTGGCACCAGCGCAGGGATCGACCGACACCACCTTCACTGCCGCGCTGGGCCAGCTGGTTCCATCACTCACCTACACCCTGAACTGGGGCGACGGTAGCAGTGAACCCGTGACCGGTGCTGCGACCTTCACCCGCACCCACCAGTACACCAGGCCCGGCACCTTCAGCGTCTCGGTCAAATACGCCGATGCCCCGCCCGTTCAGCAGAGCGTGACCGTGAACGTGCCGACCCCGATTCTGAGCGCCACCAACCTCAACCTGAACGCGACCCTGCGACTGAGCAGGATCGTTCAGGCGGCGACCTACCGCGTGCAGTGGGGTGACGGTCAGGAGCAGCCTCTGACTGCTCAGACGCCGGAAACGACGCTGACGCACACCTACGCGGCACCGGGAACCTACACCCTCACCGTGACCCCCACCCTCGGAGACGCGGGAACTGCGACTCTGGATGTCAGGTACGTGAATGTGGACGCGCCCACCCTGAGCGTCGCGCCCGTCACTGCCAGCGTCTACGACGTGATCAAGGCCGACTTCAGCGCTCTGGTTCCTGCCCTGAGCTACACGCTGGACTGGGGCGACGGGCAGCGCGAGGTCATCACCGGCCTGACGGTCGGCACCCGCGTTCATACCTACACCGTTGCAGGCACCTACACCGTCAGCTTGAAAGCGCCGGAATCACCGGCGGCCATCAAGACCGTAACCGTCACGCAGCCAGCGGCCACCCTGACCGCGACGAGTACCGCTTTGCAAGGGCAGGCCACCCTCACCGGGCTGGTCAAGGCTCTGGCCTACCGGCTCGACTGGGGCGACGGCACGCCAACCGTGGATATCACGGGTGTGGAGACGCAGACCCTGAGCCACAACTACGCCCGTCCCGGCAACTACCGTCTGACCTTGAGTGTGCCCGGGAGTGCTCCGGTGAGCGCCGCGCTCACCGTGAGTGTGCCGGCGGCCACCCTGACTTCAACGACGGACGCGCTGAGCGTGACCGC